>CANOCD010000025.1 GCA_947564495.1 uncultured Angelakisella sp.
AGAGGATGTCCGAGCTGTCCAGGCTCCATTCCACGGCCCCGGCGTCGATAAGCTCCTTCATCTCCTTCATGTGGGTCTTGAGGGTCTCGGCGTCCAGGCCGGTGGTGTTGTCCTCCTTGATGAAGGTGCCGCCGAAGTTCTGCATCATGTTGTAGTTCACAGTCTTTTCATTGGCGGCCATGAGGTAGGCAGGCTTGCCGGTGGCCTTGTGGACCTCCATGGCCCAGGTCTTGAACTCGTCCCAGGTGGCGGGGAAGTCGGGGAGGTTTTTCTCCTTGAGGATGTCCTTGTTGTAGTAGTAGACGAAGCAGGAGACGCCGTGGGGCATCCCGAACTGGACCCCGTCGTAGTTGCCCACGCTGAGGAAACCGGGGATGTAGTCGTTCATATCTACCTGGTAGTCGGCCAGGTAGTCATCCAAGGGTTCGGCCACGCCGCTCTGGACGTAGTTGGGCAGGGTGCTGTAGTTGACCACGCTGATGCCGGGGAGGCCGGTCCCTGCGGCCTGAGCCCCGATGATCTGCTCGTTGATGGCGGCGTAGTTGCCCCCGCAGACGGGGACCACCGTCACCTTGTCCTGGGAGGAGTTGAACTCCTCCGCCACCTGGTTATAGAACTCCTCGTTGCCGGAACCGGCGTACCAGAACTCGATGGTGACCGGCTCGGTGACGGCGTGCTTGCTCCCGGGCCCCCCGGGGGTCTCGGGGGCCGGGGAGGCCGCCGGAGAGGCCGGGGCTGGATCGGGGCTGGGGGCGGGCTGGTCTTGGCCGCCGCAGGCGGAAAGGCTCCCCAGGACCAGGGCCGCCATGAGCAATAGGGCGAGTGTTCTGCGTTTCATTGTTTCTCCTCCGTTCTGATCGTTATTTTTGTGAGTTTACGGTATGTCATTCCCGCCTTCGGGAAAGGGTCCTTTATGGAAGGCTCCTGCCGATGGAGGCCAGGTACCGCTTGGCCTCCCAGGGCCAGTCGGTCTGGATGATGTCCACCCCCTTGGCGGCCAGGACGCCCCAGCTCTTGTCCCCGCCCAGGCGGAGAGCGGCAAGGTCGTCGTACCCCCCGCCGTAGACCAGGCGCTTGGCCAGGCTCAACGAGTTGCACCAGACCTTGATGTTCCGGCTGTGGAGCCGGTGGAAGATCTCCGGCTGGAAGATGGGGTCGTCGGGGGCCTCAGGCAAAATTTCCAAAGCGGGGATGCGGACGGTCCGGCCAAGGGCCTCCACCCGGTCCAGGGTGGCCGGGTCCTTGACCATGGGGACGTAGAGGGCGTTCGGGTGGTCCTCCGCAAAGCGGCAGGCGGTTTCGTTCTCGATGTAGAACTTGAAAAGAGCCTGCCCCGCCATCCCCTTTTCCCGGACCAGGGCGTGGACCTCCTCCCAGCAGTCCCAGCAGCGGTCCAGGGCCACAAAGGCCCGGTCCTTCAGACTGTCCAGGATGTGGGGGAGGGTATCCAGCCCCTCGGTGCCGATCTCCCCCACGTAGTTATAGAGGGGCAGGCCCCGCAGCTCCTCCCAGGTGCAGCCGGCCAGGGGCCGGTCCAGGTGGAAGAGGCGGTTCATGGTCTTGTCGTGGTGGCCCACCAGCACCCCGTCCTTTGTCCGGCTCACGTCCAGCTCCACCAGGTCGGCCCCCTCGTCTAGGGCCAAAAGGCAGGCCAGGGCGGTGTTTTCGATGACGCTGGAGGAAAACTTCCCCCGGTGGGACGCCACCGCCACCCGGCCGTCGATCCCCCCGGAGAGCCACGCTTCGGTCTCTTGCCAGCTGCTCACCCGCATTCCCTCCATTTCCCCCGGCGCCCCCACGGGGAGGAGCCGTGATGTTTTTGATGATTTCTTCCGGATTCTTAAAAGGATTCTGTGCGGAATCACCAACATGATTATACAATGTCTTTTGGACGGAATCCATATACGATCATGCTATTTATATGGACGATCCTGTTTTTTCGTTTCCGCCCCTAGGGGATGCCGCCCGGGGACAGGGAAGATCCCAGCCGCCCAGGGACAGCATTATCGGAAAAAGATGGTGTCCTGTCTTGCTTTTTGAAGATCCGGTGATATAATCAAAGCGGGCCCTCCCAGGCCCGCTTTGCCGCTTTATGGCGAAATTTGCTGTTCATATGGATATTTCCGCTTTGGAGGGGAGGAGAGGACAATGATCCGGGTGGCGGGACACGCAAGGAGCACCGGGAGCCGGGTCTTTCCCGAGGACGCCGGCCGGGAGCTGTTCGTCAACTGCTGCGGCTACCAGCACTTTATGACCAAGGATTTTTCCATCCAGCGCCCCGGGGGGAGGCCGGACTACCAGCTTCTCTATGTCGCCAAGGGCTGCGGCCACTACTGCCTGGAGGGCCAGTGGACGGTGATGCCGGCGGGGAGCGTCGTCCTTTACCGCCCCCTGGAGCCCCAGGTCTATCAGTATTTCGCCAAAGAGGACCCGGAGATCTACTGGCTCCACTTTCTGGGCACCCAGAGCGCCGGCCTGCTGGAGCAGTACGGCGTTGCCACCGGCTTTGTGGGCCAGCACCAGCACCTCAAACAGCTTTTTGACGAGATCATCCTGGAATGCCAGCTCCGCAAGCCCTGCTTCCAGGAGGTCATCACCGCCGACTTCCACAAGCTCCTGGCCCTCCTCCACCGGTACTCCCTGGCCCTTGTTTCCTCCCGGGAGGGGGTCACCCAGCTGGAAAAGCTGGTGGCCAGGCTGAACCGCCACTATATGGACCCCTGGAGCGTCCAGGCCATGGCCGACTACTGCCACCTGAGCGCCGATTACTTCTCCCACCGCTTCAAGGAGTTTACCGGCCTTTCCCCCATCCAGTTCCTCAATAGCCTGCGGATCGAACGGGCCAAAGAGCTGCTTTTGGCCGAGCACCTCAGTGTCTCGGAGGTGGCCGAGGTGGTGGGGTATAAGGACCCCCTCTATTTCAGCAAGGTCTTTAAGAAAGCCACCGGGATGTCCCCCAAGCAGTTCCACGGCAACCGGTGGCTCCTGGACGGGACCTCCTTATAAACAAAAAGGCGGCTTTGCCCGCCGCAAAAACCAGGAGGATGAATATGCTTGTGATCGCCCATCGGGGGGCGTCTTACCACGCCCCGGAAAACACCCTGGCCGCTTTCGCCGCCGCCAAGACCCTGGGGGCCGACGGTTTCGAGACCGACGTGCAGCTTACCCGGGACTGCCGCCTGGTCATCCACCACAACTACACCGTGGACGCCCGGTCCAACGGCACGGGCAGGGTCTGCGACCAGACCCTGGAGCAGCTGCGCCGCCTGGACTTCGGCTCCTGGAAGGACCCGGCCTTCGCCGGGGAGCGGATTCCTGACCTGGCCGAAGCCCTGGAGGCCGCCCGGGGCTTTTCCTTGATGAACCTGGAGTTGAAGGCCCCTGTCCGCCGGGACGTCCCCTTTGTGGAGCCGGTGGTCCGGGCCATCCGGGCTGCCGGGCTGGAGGGCCGGGTCCGCCTCTCCTCCTTTGACCTTTCCCTGCTCCGGGAGGCCAAGGCCCTCTGCCCCGGCATCCGGGCGGGGGTCCTCACCTCCCGGGCGGTGACGGAACGCAATTCTGTCCAGATGCTGGCCCGGCACGCCCCCGGGGACAAGGCCCTGGGGGAGCTGACCCCCCGGGACCTTCAGCTGCCCCAAGACGACGGGGAGCTCCGAAGGGCGCTGAACAAGCCGGGCCGGGAGCCGGGGGAGGTCCTGCTGGAGCGGGCCCGGAGCCTGTCTATCCTCTACCCAGGGGCCGCCATCCGGGAGGTCATGGCCCGGTTGGAGGAGCAGCTGGACCTGGCGGGCTTTGTATCCAAGCTGGATTTCCCGGTGGAATACCTCCACTGCGAGTATCACGCCTGCCTGTCCGACCCCGGCCTGGCGGAGCGGCTGGGCCGCCGGGGGATCGGGGTCACCCCCTGGACCCCCGACGAGCCGGAGGACCTCCACGCCCTGGCCGTCATGCCCCTGGACGGCATCATCACCAACCGGCCGGACCGCCTGCTGGAACTGTTGGGGCGATAGAAGGGAGGAGGACGGGATAAAGGGCCAAACGCCGATCTCCGGGAGATCCGCAGCGGCCCCCAACGCCCCTTTGCATCACAACACCCAAGCAAAGGGCCGCCCCCAAACAACAGGGGCGGCCCTTCGCAAATGGAAAAGAGATCAAGAGGAGAGCAAAACTCACTGGAAGAACAGCAGCAGCATCCCGGCGGCCACCGCCGAGCCGATGACCCCGGCCACGTTGGGGCCCATGGCGTGCATCAGCAGGAAGTTGGAGGGGTTGTACTTCTGGCCCTCCTTCTGGACCACACGGGCGGCCATGGGGACAGCGGAGACCCCCGCAGCGCCGATCATGGGGTTGATCTTGCCCCCGGTCATCTTGCACATCACCTTGCCCAGCAGCACTCCCCCGGCGGTGCCCATGCCGAAGGCGATGACGCCCAGGACGATGATCTGGAGGGTCTGGGGGCGCAGGAACATCTCGGCGCTGGCCTTGGCTCCCACGGTGAGGCCCAGGAGGATGGAGACGATGTACATGAGGGACTTCTGGATGCAGTCCACCAGGAGGGGCACCCGGCCCGACTCCTTCAGGAGGTTCCCCAGCATCAGCATCCCGATGAGGGCCCCGGCGCTGGGGAGGAGAAGGACGGTGAAGAGGGTGACCACGATGGGGAAGATGATCTTCTCGGTCTTGCTGACCTCCCGGAGCTGCTCCATTTTGATGACCCGCTCCTCGGGGGTGGTGAGGAGCTTGATGATGGGGGGCTGGATCACCGGCACCAGGGCCATGTAGCTGTAGGCGGCGATGGCGATGGCGCCCAGGAGGTCCGGGGCCAGCTTGCTGGTGAGGTAGAGGGCGGTGGGGCCGTCGGCGCCGCCGATGATGCCGATGGAGGCGGCCTCCGGGCCGGTGAAGCCCAGGAAGATGGCCCCGAAGAAGGTGGTGAAGATGCCCAGCTGGGCCGCCGCCCCCAGGAGGAGGCTCCGGGGGTTGGCCAGGAGAGGCCCGAAATCGGTGCCCGCCCCGATGCAGAGGAAGATGAGGGGCGGGTAGATGCCCAGCTCGGTGCCCTGGTAGAGGTAGTAGAGGAGGCCGCCGTTCTCATCCCCCACGGCGTGGGCCATGAGGCCGGCCAGGGGGAGGTTCACCAGCAGCATCCCGAAGGCGATGGGGATGAGCAGGTAGGGCTCGAAGCCCTTGCGGATGGCCAGGTAGAGGAAGATACAGGCAATGCCGATCATGATGAGCTCCCCGGGGAGCCGCAGACCGAACAGCTCGGTGTTGCACTGGACCAGCTGGGAAAAACCGGTGCTTTCCCAGAAGCCTTGGAGTAACTCCAGCATCTGTCAGCCCTCCCTTATTGGAGGCTGACCAGCGGATCACCGGCCGCCACAGCGTCGCCCTTCTGGACCGAGACCGAGGCCACGGTGCCGTCGGCGGGGGCGACCACCTCGTTTTCCATCTTCATGGCCTCGATGACCACCAGGACCTGGCCGGCCTTCACCGCCTGCCCCGCCTTGACGGGGACGTCTAGGACGGTGCCCTGGAGGGGGGCGGTGATTGCTCCGGCGACAGCCGCCGGTTTGGGTGCGGCGGCCTTGGGGGCGGCGGGGGCCGCCACGGGGGCGGGAGCGGCCACGGGGGCGGGGACAGAGAAGACGACAGAAGCGCCCAGCTCCTCCACTTCTACTTCGTGAGCGATGCCGTCCAGGACGACACGGAATTTCTTGACAGCCATTTCATTGCACCTCGTTACTGTAATTATTGGATGGTGTTGGTCCTGCCGGACTGGACCCAGGGGCTTTCCTCCCCGGCCACCCGGCGGATGCTGCGGACGACGAACCGGTCGGTAGTGGTCCCCAGGCAGGCGGCAACAGCGGCGGCGATGAGGACGGCGGCGTGGTCATCCTTTGCCGGGGCGGGGTCGGAAGCGGGGGCCGTGGCGGGAGCGGCGGCGGGCTTCTTCTCGTTCCGGGTCAAGATCCAGTGCACCAGGTCGATCATGTAGGAGATGGCCAGCAGGACGAGAAAGACGACGGCCAGACTGAAGCCGCAGACGATAAGGGCCCGGCCCATGGTGATAGTTTCGTTTGCAAACATACGGCTCCCCCCTTACAGCGGAATATTCCCGTGCTTCTTCTTGGGGCGGTCCACCCGTTTCCCGGCCAGGGCCTCGAAGGCGCTGATGACCCTTTTTCGGGTCTCGCCGGGGAGGATGACGTCGTCCACATAGCCCCGGGCGGCGGCCACGTAGGGGTTCATCATGGCATCCTGGTACTCGGCGATCTTTTCCTTCCGCTTGGCGGCGGGGTCGGCGGCGGCCTTGATCTCCTTGGAGAAGATGATGTTGGCGGCCCCGTCGGCCCCCATGACGGCGATCTCGGCGTCGGGCCAGGCAAAGACCATGTCGGCCCCCAGGTGCTTGGAGCACATCCCGATGTAGGCCCCGCCGTAGGCTTTCCGGGTGATGACGGTGACCTTGGGGACGGTGGCCTCGCTGTAGGCGTAGAGCATCTTGGCCCCGTGGCGGATGATGCCCCCCCGCTCCTGCTGGGTGCCGGGGAGGAACCCGGGGACGTCCTCCAGAGTGAGCAGGGGGATGTTGAAGCTGTCGCAGGTGCGGATGAACCGGGAGGCTTTGTCGGCGGCGTTGATGTCCAGGCACCCGGCCATGGCCTTGGGCTGGCTGGCGATGACGCCGACGGACTTGCCGTTGAGGCGGATGAAGGCGGTGATGATGTTCCGGGCGAAATACTGCTGGTATTCCATCACTTCGCCGTTGTCGGCCAGGGTCCGGATGACGGTCATCATGTCGTAGGGCTTGTTGGGGCTTTCGGGCACGATGTCGTTGAGCAGGGCGTCCTCCCGGTTCAGGTCGTCGGCGCAGCCGTAGACCGGGGCGGGGTCCAGGTTGTTCTGGGGCAGGTAGCTTAAAAGCTGACGGATCTGGGCGATGCACTCGTCCTCGGTGTCGGCGGAGAAGTGGGCGCAGCCGCTGGTGCCGTTGTGGGCCATGGAGCCCCCCAGGGATTCGGCGGTGACGTCCTCCCCGGTGACCGCCTTGACGACCTGGGGCCCGGTGATGAACATCTGGCCGGTGCCCTTGACCATGAAGATGAAGTCGGTCAAAGCGGGGGAGTAGACGGCGCCCCCGGCGCAGGGGCCCATGATGACGCTGATCTGAGGGATGACCCCCGAGGCCATGGTGTTGTTGTAGAAGATGCGGCCGTACCCCGCCAGGGCGTCCACCCCTTCCTGGATGCGGGCGCCGCCGGAGTCGTTGATGCAGATCATGGGGGCGCCCGCCTTGAGGGCGGCCTCCTGGGCCATGGCGATCTTGGCGGCGTGCATCTCCCCAAGGCTCCCCCCGATGACGGTGAAGTCCTGGGCGGCGGCGTAGACCAGCCGCCCGTCGATGGTGCCGTAGCCGGTGACCACCCCCTCCCCGGGGGCCTCCTTCTTTTCCATGCCGAAGTTCTGGCAGCGGTGCTTCACGAAAAGCCCTGTCTCCACAAAGCTGTCCTCGTCAAAGAGCTTGACGAGACGCTCCCGGGCGGTCTGCTTGCCGTTCCCGTGCTGCTTTTCGATGGCCTTTTCGCCGCCGCCCAGCCGCAGCCGGGCCTTGAGTTCCAGCAGTTCCTGCTGTTTCGCGGTTGCCAATGCGATCCCTCCTGTTGTTCTTTTATGGAGCGCCCCCTCCCCTTCCGAAGGGGGCGGCTCCTTGTTTTACGAAGCTGTTACTTCTTCCTCTGGAACCGTTCGGGCACGTGGTACAGCCCGCCGGAGATCTCGGCGATCTCCTCCAGGGACTGGGCGGCCAGCATACTCCGGTTGGCCTTGTCGGGGGAGATGCCCAGGTCCTCGGGGAGGGCCACCTTGCCCCAGGCCCGGTACCGCCGGATCTCGTCGGGGGTCACCAGGGAGCCGATGGGGGTGCCCTGGGCCACGCTCCCCAGGAGCTTGGTGCGCTCCTCGGCGTTCTGGGCCATGTATAGGTAGGCGATGCCCTGCTCGGTGACCACGTGGGTCACGTCCTCGCCGTAGATCATCACCGGCACCCCCTGGAGGTTGGCCTTGCGGCCGATGTCCACGGCGTCCAGCACCGGGGTGAAGGCGGGGCCGAACTTGCTGGCGCTCTTGGTCATCTGGACCACCAGCTTGCGCCCCGAGATGAGGGAGCCGTTCTGGGGGGCGCAGTTGCACCAGGCTTTGGTGGTGTGGCGGCGGCCGCCGGTGCTGTTGCCCATGTTGGGGGCGCCGCCGAAGCCGCTGAGCCGCCCGTTGGTGACGGTGGAGGAGTTGCCCAGGTAGTCCATCTGGAGGGTGCCCCCCAGGAAGAGGTCGATGCCGTAGAGTCCCGCCATCTGGGCCACCGCCCGGTTGGACCGCAGGTTCCCGTCGGGGCCGCAGAAGAAGACGTCGGGACGGGCGGTTGCGTAGTCGTTCATCCCCAGCTCCCCGCCGAAGGCGCAGATCTGCTGGACCCAGCCGTCCTCGATGGCGGGGATGAGGGTGGGATGGGGGTTGAGGACCCAGTGGGTGCAGATCCGGCCCTTGAGCCCCAGCTCGTTGCCGTAGGTGGGCAGCAGCAGCTCGATGGCCGCCCCGTTGTAGCCGATGCCGTGGTTGAGGGTCTTGACCTCGTGCTTGGCGTAGATGCCCTTGATGACCATCATCCCCATGAGGACGTGGGCGTCCTGGATCTTGGCGGGGTCCCGGGTGAAGAGGGGCTCCATGGGGTAGGGCTCGTCGGCTTTGACGATGTAGTCCACCCACCCGGCGGGGACGTCCACCCGGGGCAGCTCGTCGGTCTCCACGATCTCGTTGACCTGGGCGATGACGATGCCGTTCTTGAAGGCGGTGGCCTCCACGATGATGGGGGTCTCCTCGGTGTTGTAGCCGGTGTAGAGCCGCCCGTATTTGTCGGCCTTGTCCGCCGCCACCAGGCAGATCTGGGGGGTCAGGTCCACGAAGAACCGGCCGTAGAGCTCCATGTAGGTGTGGATGGCCCCGATCCGCAGCTTCTCGTCGGCCAGCATCTGGGCCAGGCGGAGGCTCTGCACCCCGGCAAAGGCGAAGTTCAGCTCCTTGGCGATGCCCCGCTCAAAGAGGTCCAGATGCTCGTCCCGGGAGATAGAGGGGATGAGCATATTGAGGCTATGTACCTTCTCCGGGTCCACCCGGGTCAGGGCCCCGGCCAGGAAGGCTGCCTGCTTTTGGTTGCAACCCTCCAGCACCACCTTGTCCCCGGGATGGATGACCCCCTCCAGGAAGGGGACGATGCTGGCGGTGTCCACCACCTTGCCGTCGGCGTACCGCTTTCCGGCTTCCTTTCGTTCCAGCTTGGATCTTCTCTCGTTGTCCCAGACCATCTGCCGATTCTCCTTTCCATTTCGAGGCGGTTTTTCCGCCAAAAATTTAACTTGCTGTCCCTATCATATCATTGACATTTAATAGCGTCCAATATATAATTTGATACATAGAAATAGCAAATTTGATATGAAAAAAAGGAGGGTATTTTCCATGATGGATCTTCACTCCCTGATCTACTTTAAGAAGGTGGCGGAGCTCCAGCATCTGACCCGGGCGGCGGAGGAGCTCCGGGTGGCCCAGCCATCCCTGAGCCGGACCATCGCCGCCCTGGAGGCGGACCTGGGGGTGAAGCTCTTTGACAGGGTGGGCAAGGGCATCGTCCTCAACCGGAACGGGGCCATTCTGCTGCGCCGCACCAACAACGCCCTCCGGGAGTTGGAGGACGCCCGGCGGGAGCTGGCCGACCAGGAGGCGGAGGAGAACCGGACGGTGACCGTCTCCCTCTTTGCCGCCAGCAAGCTCCTGCCCCAGCTCATCTCCGCCTTCAAGGAGGAGTACCCCCATATCCGCCTCCAGATCGTCCAGCACGACCTCCGGGACCAGGGGGAGGGGGAGCGGGACATCGCCATCTTCTCCTCCATGCAGCCCGCCACCGGGGAAAACCAGCGGGTCCTCATCGGGGAGGAGCTGCTCCTGGCCCTCCCCGAGGACAGCCCCCTGGCCAGCCGCCGGGAACTGCTCCTTTCCGACACGGCGGGGATGGAGTTCATCTGCCTCCACAAGGGGAAGTCCCTGCGGACCATCACCGACCTCTACTGCCAGATGGCGGGGTTTTCCCCAAAGGTGGTCCTGGAGTGCGACAGCCCCGAGACGGTGCGGGAACTGATCTGCGCCGGGATGGGCATCTCCTTTGTCCCCTCCATCACCTGGCACGGGATGGACACCAAGAACATCGTCCTCCGCCACCTCTCCTGCCCGGTCTGCAAGCGGTACATCAACCTGAGCTGGCGGAGCAAGGGGTACCTTTCCCCGGCGGTGATCCTTTTTCGGGATTTCGTCCAGGACTACTTTGCCGTGCTGGGCCAGCCGTGAGAAAAACAAAAGACCCCGCTGCCCTCCTCCCGGACGGAGAAGAGGATGGCGGGTCTTTTTATGCCAAAACTGTTATGAATAGGTAACGAAAA
>CANOCD010000026.1 GCA_947564495.1 uncultured Angelakisella sp.
TTTGTGCTCTATTATATATACCACATTTGTAGCCTTGTGACGACACTATCTAGGAGGTCAGCAAAATGAGAACACAGGCCGAGATCCTGGCGGACGGGCGGCTCCTCTTTGACTTTCTCTCCCAGGCGGAGGCGGGCCCGGACCGGGCCGACTTCGTCCTGGCCATGGGGGGCAGCGACCTACGGGTGGCCGACACGGCGGCCCGGGCCTTCTTCCAAAGCCAGGCGGACTGGCTGGTCTGCACCGGCGGCCTGGGGAAGGACACGGCGGGGGTGCTGCCCCAGGCGGAAAGCGTCCTCTACGCCAACCGCTGTCTGGAGCTTGGGGTCCCCCGGGACCGTGTCCTCATCGAGGACCGCTCCACCAACTCGGGGGAGAACTTCCGCTTTGCCCGGGGGCTGATGGAAAGCCGGGGCCTCCAGCCCCGGACCGGCATCGTCGCCGCCAAACCCTATATGGCCAAGCGGGCCTGGGCCACCGCCACCTGGCAGTGGCCGGAGGTCCGCTGGGGGGTGGCCTGCCAGCAGGTCTCCTTTTCGGACTACCTGGCGGAACGGGAGGACCCCCGCCTCATCCTGGAGCTGATGACCGGGGACCTCCAGCGCCTGCGGGCCTACGCCGGGACCTTCCAGGCCCCGGTGGAGGTGCCCAACGATCTCTGGGCGGCTTTCCTCCGCCTGGCGGCAGACGGCTACGACCGCTATGTCATCCGGGAGTAGATCCCGAAAAGTCCAGCCTTTGCCAAGGAGCGTTTCCTTGGCTTTTTTGCGCTCCCCCATCAAAAACAGCAAGAATGAGAAAGCCTTCTGCTGCCGCCTTTGGTAGAATGGGGAGAGGAAAGGAGGGAGCTCCCATGGATCAGCGACAGCTCCAACAGATGGCCGCCGCCGTCTCCTACATCGAGGCCCGCCTGGACCGGGCGCCGGTGTTGGAGGAGGTTGCCCGGGCGGCCCGGTACTCCAAGTACCACCTCCACCGGCTCTTTACCGAGGCCGCCGGGGTCACCCCCCACGGCTACCTCCGGCGGCGGCAGCTCACCGAGGCGGCCCGGCTGCTGGTCTTTACCCGGACGCCCCTGGCCCAGATCGCCTTGGCCACCGGCTGGGAGAGCCAGCAGTCCTTCACCACCGCCTTTCGGGCCATGTACAAGCGGACCCCTTTGGCCTATCGGGACCAAGGGGTCTTTTACCCCCTCCAGCTGGAATGGAAGCCGGACCCGGGCCTCCCGGAGGAACCTCCCCGAGAGGTCTCCCCCGCCGCCCCGGAGGACCTTCCCCGGTGGATGGACTTCACCGGCCTTGTCATCGGCGGCTTTCCCTGCCTGGACCGGGACGCCCACCGGGAACAGGCAAAAGAGGCCATCGGGACGGGCCAGGCCGTTGTCCTCCGGGCTGGCGGGGTCCTTGCAGGGGCCGCCGCCTTTTCCCGCCGGGAGGGGACCATCGAGTTCCTGGCGGTCCATCCCCGGTACCGCCGCCGGGGGGTGGAACGGCTCCTCCTGGATCATCTCCTGGAGGGGCCTCTGGCGGGGCGGCAGGTGAGCATCACCACCTTCCGGGCCGGGGACAAGGCCGACACCGGCCAGCGGGCGGCCTATCAGGGGCTGGGCTTTCTGGAGGCGGAGCCTCTTGCCCAGTTCGGCTACCCCGCCCAGCGGCTCATCCTGCCCCCGGGAAGGGAGGCGGTCCCTCATGGCTGATGACCCCCTGGACCGGGACTGGCGGGCGGGCTCCCTTCTCCGCTTCGCCCTCCCTTCCATGGCCATGATGCTTTTCATGGGGCTCTACACCATGGTGGACACCGTCTTTGTGGCCCGGTTCGTGGATACCGACGCCCTTTCGGCCATCAACATCGTCTGCCCGGTGGTCAACGTCACGGTGGGACTGGGGACCATGCTGGCCACCGGGGGCAACGCCATCGTCTCCCGGAAGCTGGGGGCGGGGGCGGCCCGGGAGGCCCGGCAGGACTTCACCCTGGTGGTCCTCACCGGGGGGATGGCAGGGCTGATCCTCCTTCTGGGCGGGCTCCTTTGGACCGACGGCATCATCTCCGCCCTGGGGGCCAGCCCCCGGCTTTTCCCCTACTGCAAGGATTACCTGGGGACCCTGCTCTGTTTTCTCCCGGCCTGCATCCTGCAAACCATGTTCGCCAACCTCTTTGTCACCGCCGGGCGGCCCGGCCTGGGCCTGGGTCTGTCCCTGGCGGCGGGGGCGGCCAACATCCTGCTGGACTACCTCTTTATCGTCCCCCTGGGGATGGGCATCCGGGGGGCCGCCCTGGGGACCGGCTTCGGGTATCTCATCCCCGCCGTGGCTGGGGCGCTCTATTTTTTCCGGGGCCGGGGGACTCTTTTCTTCGCAAGGCCCCGGCGGGACGGGGCCGTGATCCTGGAAAGCTGCTTCAACGGCTCCTCTGAGATGGCGGGCCAGCTGGCGTCGGCGGTGACCACCTTCCTTTTCAACCGTGCCATGATGGACCTTCTGGGGGAGGACGGGGTGGCGGCCATCACCATCCTCATCTACGCCCAATTCCTGCTGAACACCCTGTTCCTCGGCTTTTCCATGGGCATCGCCCCCATTGTCGGATTTTGCAGCGGGAGGGGGGACCATGCCCGGCTCCGGGCCGTCCTCTCCGCCGGCGGGGGGATCATCGCCGGGATGTCGGCGGCGGTGTTCGGCTTCTCCTTCCTGGGCGGCCCCTGGCTGATCCGGCTTTTTGCGGGGCAGGCCACGGAGGTCTACGCCATCGCCGCCCGGGGGTTCGTCATCTTCTCCTTCAGTTTCCTTTTCTCCGGGGGGAACCTCTTTGCCTCCGCCGTCTTTACCGCCCTCTCCAAGGGGAGGCTCTCCGCCGTTCTCTCCTTTCTGCGGACCTTCGGCCTGCTGGCCGGGGGGATCTTGCTGCTCCCCCGCCTGTGGGGCCTTGCCGGGGTCTGGCTGGCGGCGCCCCTTGCAGAGGGGATCATGGTGCTGGTGTCGGCGGCTTGTCTGGGCCGGTATTGGAGACAAAACCTGATGTAACAGAAGGGTCATCCCCGGCAACAAGGGGGATGGCTCTTTTTTTGTTTTCCCCGTTTGCCACAGGTCTCCTTTAAGCGGTTTCCTCAATAAGGGCGGGCAAGGCGAGACGCAAAAACCGCAAAAAGGAACAGTGACCGTATCGGGAAAAGGGCAAAGACCCGGTATTGTAGATTTTTCTTCCAATGAACAGCATAAAACACGAAAATTTTTTTTATTTTCCTGCTCTTTCTACTGGATTTTTTCTTTTCTTCATGTTAAAATGAAAGCACCAAATATAAAAACGGAGGGAAAACACAATGGAAGAAACCAAAAAGCGTGTAAGAAGGTCTGTGGAGGAGCGTGCCGCCGAGCTGGACAAGAAGATCCAGGCGCACAAGGAAGCCATTAAGATGCTGGAGGAGAAAAAAGCGGAGCTCTTCCGCCCCAAGAAGCGCCGCCGCAGTGACGCCGAGATCGCCAAGGACCTCCTGGCCCGGGCCAAAAAGGCCGGCATGAGCTCCAAGGACATTGCGGAGAAACTGGGCCTGGAAATGGAATGATCGGCCCGGCGGTTTTTGCCTTGTTTTTATGATAAAGAGAAAGCGGCATGAGTGATCACGCCGCTTTTTGTTTTGGGCAAAAGGTTGGCTTTTTGGCTTGTTCCCCGGGTTTTTCGGGGGTCCCGCTCCCTTTGGGCGGGGGGCCTTGGGGGCGTTGGCTGGCGACTGTAAGCGAAGGTGTTGATTTGTTGGGAAGTTATAATGGGTTTGAGAAAAAGATTAAATTTTTGTTCTTTTTGCTGCTTTGGTATTTGACACGGGCCGGGTTTTGAGGGCGGGGATTTTATTCCATATCTGGCGTAATAAAATGAGAGGGAAATTTTTCTTGGGGTTTTTGCGGTTAAAGGGCTGACGGGCTAAAACTCCGCAAGATATTCTGGATCGATACGCAAACAATTTTCCCGAACATTGGCCGTTTGCCTTCCCGGGCCGGCTGTTGTGAAAGAGATGTGACCTGCCTGGAGGAGGATACCCCACAGGCCCTTGTTTTATCTCATAAACCCCATCGTGCCCACAGGCCCTTTGCCAAAAAAGAAGGACGAGCTCTGCGCCCGTCCTCCCGTGTAATTCTCTTGAAACGATATGCGAAGCATGGCGATCCTTTCTGTAAAAATCATTCGCCTTTCACCGCGTCACCATCGCCGTCCCCGCCGTCATCCCCGTCATCGCTGTCGCCGTCATCCAGCAGGGAAGTATCCTCCAAGCTGTCATCCAGCAGGGTCCCCTCCTCGAACTCGGGGGCGGGGGCGGGCTCCCAGCCGAAAAGGGCGGAGGCGTCCTCCCCCTCCGCCGCCGGGGGCGGGGAGAGATGCTCGGCCCAGGGGACGGTGACCATCCGGGGATAGGGGAACTCGATGCCCCGATCGTCGAAGGCCTCCTTGATGGCCAGACGCATCCCACGCTCCACCTCCCACTGCTTCATGGGCTTCACCTTGCAGGCGACGCTGATGTCGATGGTGGATTCCCCCAGGGCGTCGATGCCCCGGACCACCGGGGGCTCCTCGATGAGGTCCTGGTGGGCCTCGGCGTAGTCCCGAAGGGCCTCCTCCATGACGGCCATGACCTCCCGGGTGTTGGATTCGTAGGCGGTGGAGACCACGATGGAGGCGATGTAGCTGCCCCGGGTGTAGTTGATGACCCGCTGGATGGAGCCGTTGGGGATGATGATCTGGTCTCCCTTGGCGGAGCGCAGGTAGGTGACCCGGACGGCGGTGGCCTCCACGGTGCCCACGGCGTCCTCGGTCTGGATGTAGTCCCCCACCGAAAACTGGTTCTCGAAGATCATGAACAGCCCGGTGACAACGTCTTTCACCAGGTTCTGGGCCCCGAAGCCGAAGGCGATGCTCCCGATGCCCCCCACGGCGATGAGGACGTTCTGCACCATCCCCCCGCCGAACTGGGCCAGGGCCAGGAGAAAGGCCACAAAGTAGACCAGATACCGGGCGGCGCTGCGGGCAAGGGTCATCAGGGTGTCCACCCGGCGGCTCTGGTCCACCGAGAGGAGGGCCCGGTTCTTCTCCATGGTCCGGGAGGTGAAGCGGGAGACGCCCTTCATCACCAGGTTGGCGCAGAAGAAGATAAAGGCGATGATGACCAGCCGCCAGAGAAGGTTGCCGAAGTTATCCCGGAGGAACCCCAGCATCTCCCAGAGGTTTTCCAGGAACTGTTTGCCGGTGGTGTCCAGAAAGTGCCTCACTTCTCCGCTGAAGGTGGGATTCATGGCTCACGCCTCCTTCCAAACGATCTTCCCGCCCACGATGGTCATGGCCGCCTTGGTCTCCAGCAGGGACTCCGGGGGGAGGGCGAAAAGGTCCCGGCCGGCCACGGTGAGGTCGGCCCAGTACCCCGGGGCCACCCGGCCGCAGTAATCCTCCAGGCCCCCGGCCCGGGCCCCGCCCAGGGTGGCGGCATCCAGGGCCCGGTCCAGGGAGAGGCATTCCTCGGGGTGCCAGCCCTTTTCGGGGAATCCGTTGTAGTCCTTCCGGGTCACCCCGCAGTAGAGGTTGCCAAAGGGGTCCATGCTCTCGATGGGGCTGTCCGACCCGGCGGAAAAGGCGGTCCCCCGGGAAAGGGTGTTCCAGGCGTAGCAGCTCCGGCCCAGCTCCTCCCCCACCCGCAGGTCGGCCATGTGCAGGTCGTACTCCAGAAAGACCGGCTGGGCCAGCACCTGGATCTTCATTTTTTCGATCCGCTCGATCTGGTCCGGGCGGGTGATCTGGCAGTGGACGATGCCGTGGAGGGGCCGCTCCCGGATGTCCGGATAAGCCTCCCGGGCCTTCTGGATGGCGTCCAGGGCCAGGTCCAGGGCCCCGTCCCCGATGGCGTGGATCACCGCCCCCATGCCGTGGCGGTGGGCGGCAAGGACCTGGGCCTCCAGCTCCTCTTGGGAGATGGAGGCCATCCCCGTTCCTGCCGACGGGTCATCCCGGTAGGGCCGGGAGAGAAGGGCGGTGCGGGCCCCCAGGGAGCCGTCCGAGACGATCTTCACCGGGCCGATGATGAAGTTCCCCTCCCGCCAGCCGGGGTAAAAGCCCATGCGGAAGAACTCCTCCAGGTCGGCGGCAGTGGGAAAGAGGCACTGTTCCACCACCCGGACAGGCAGGTCGATCTGGAGGTAAGCCTCCAGGACCTCCTTCCAGGAGAGGCCGGGGATGTTGCAGAGGTCGTCGCTGTGGACCATGGTCAGGCCCAGGGAGGCGGCCTTGTTGGCGGCCTCCAAGATCCACCGCTTGGCGTCCTCCGCCGTGATGGTCCCCTGGGGGAGGAGGGTGACGGCGTTTTCCAGAAAGATCCCAACGGGTTTTTTCGCTTCGTCCCGGACGATCTCGCCCCCGACAGGATCGGGGGTATCCCCGTCGATCCCGCCCAGGGCCATGGCGGCGGAGTTTGCCAGGGCGATGTGCTGGCAGACCCGGGTGAGGACCAGGGGATGGCCCGGGGCCATGGAATCCAGCTCGGCCAGGGTGGGGAACCGGCGGTCCGAAAAGTGGTCCTGGTTCCAGCCCCAGCCCAGGACCAGCCGCCCCGGGGGGAGCTCCCTCTCCCGGATGAACTCCCGGAGGATGGTTCCCATCTCCTCGACCGACCGGGCCGGGGAGAGGTCGGCGACCTCCATCTGCCGCCCCGTCTCGGCCAGGTGGAGGTGGCTGTCGCAGAGCCCGGGGAGGAGGGGCCGCCCCTCCAGGTCCAGGACGGTGGTCCGTTCCCCGGCCAGGGACAAAAGCTCCGGGCCGCCCACCCCGAGGATGACCCCGTCCTGGATGGCCACGGCGGCGTTTTCCGCCCCGGGGCCCAGCTTGGCGTTGTGAAGGATCAGGTCCATGGCAAATTCTCCTTTCGGGGCTAAAAATCCCGTATTTCCTCAAAGGCGTCCAAAAGGGCCTCCCGGTCCAGGGCCCCTTGGGGCAGATCGTCCAGCACGGTGCAGAGGGCGGTGTAGATGTCCTCCCGCTCCTCGGTCTCGATGAACCGCATCCGGTTGAAGGGCCGGACAAAGGCGATGACCGCCTCCCGGGCCCGGTCCATGGCGTCAGCGGGAGGCTCCGCCGCCAGCTTCACCAGCGTCCCCCGGAGGGCCTTGTACAGGTTGGCCGCCCGCTTGGCCGAGGAGGCCGGCACCCCCTCCATCCCGTCCCAGTGGCGGAATGGATTGGTGAGGTTTTCCGCCAGCCATTCCGGCTTTCGGGCCTTGGTGATCCACAGGTCCAGGCCCTCCCGCTTTTTGTACAGCTTCTTCGCCGTTTTGGCGGCGTCCTCCGGCAGGCTGGACATCCAGAACCAGGTGAGGCGGGGCAGTTCCTCCGGCAGGGGGATGTCCGCCCCGGTGAAGCCAAAGAGGTCCACGGTGGTGAAGGTCTCCAGATCGTGGAACCGTTTCAGTTCCCCGAAGTTCCGCAGGACCCCCGGCTTGCCCCAGAGGCGCAGGCTCCGGAGGTCAGGGTACCACTCCCGGAGGACCCGGAGGTCCAATTCCTCCACCCCGGTACAGGAGACGGAGGAGAGGGCGGGGAGCTCCGGGCGGGAGAAAACGGCCCCCTTGAAGTCGACGGACAGCCCCTCCCCTTCCCCGGGGGCGTGGACACGGCAACGGTCCGGCTCCCGGTTCAACAGAAGGAGGCTCCCGGTCCGCTCCCCCAGCCACAGGTCCTCCACCCCAGTAAGGTCGATGATGAGCTTGCGGAGGGTGGTCCCCCGGAAATCCAGCTTTGTCTGCCCGTGGTTTTCCAGGCGGAGGTCCACCAGGAAGGGGTCCTCCCGGAGGTAGTCCACAAGGTCGGGGTACCACTGGGTGCAGTTCAGCTCCATAAGGCAAGGGAGGGCCCGAAGCTCCTCCGCCCGGCGGATGGGGACCTGGGTGTCATAGAGCCGGGAGAGGCACCTTTTCACCGGGACCCCGGCCACCGTGACCTCCTCCCGGCTTTCGGCGGCGGTCTTAAAGACCCGGCGCTTCTCCTCCGGGAGGGAGTTCCACCAAAGCTGGCTGGCCATGGCCCCGGTGATGCCCCACCCGCCCCAGGACTTGCTGTCGTCCTCGACAAGGGGCGGGATGTTCCCCGCAAAACGGTAATTCCCCGGGACGTCCAAGGGGACGTGGACATAGTTATAGTGTCCCTGCCAGAAGAAATAGTCCATGACCATGGGGCGCAGGGCGGGAAGCTGTTCCGGGGTCAGGGGCTCCTTGCCGTGCCAGTCCAGAAGGAGAAGAAGCCCCTGGTTTTTCTCCTTCACCTTGGTGATCTGGCAGGCGACGTATTCCTCCAACTGGCGGCTGTAGACACAGAAAACATCCCCGGCGCTGGCTTTCATAGGCTCTCCTCCTCGATCTCGATCTCTTGGGGCGGCTCCAGTGTCACGGGGCCCCCCACGGTGAGGACGGCGACCCGGCCCCCCGTTTTTTGGACCCGGACAGTGAGGGTCCCCCCGGGCTGGGGGACGGGGTAGGTCCGCTCCCCTTCTTCCAGGTCCCGGGCCAGCCAGACGGCAAGGGCGGTGGAGCCGCTGGCGCAGCTGCTTTCAAAGACGGCGGTCCCGGTGGCCCGCACCGCCACCGCCGGGGTCAGCTCCCCCCGGGGGGAGAGGAACATGGCCCCCAGGGCCTCCCAGTCCCACCGGTCATTTGCCGCCTGCTGGATGGCCCGGAAGGCGGCGGGGGCGGGGGCGGTGTCCCTCACGATGATGTGGGTGATTCCCGGGAGCAGGACCGCCGGAAGGGGCTCCGGGGAAAGCTCCGGGACGGAAAGGCTGTCCAGGGCTCGGGGCAGGGGCATGGGGCTGGCGGATGACCGCTTTTCCGGATGTGCCTCCACCCAAAGGACCTCCCCGCAGCCGGAAATCTCGATGGGGACGGTCCGGGGGCCGGGGCCCTGTTTTGCCGCTAGGAACAGGCCGAAGCTCCGGGCGGCGTTGCCGCAGAACTCCCCGCCCATCATCTCCAGACGGCCCAGGGCATCCCGGCCTTTGGGCGGGCAGACAAAGCCTGCCTGCTCGGCCCGAAGCTCCGGCAGGGCCATCAAGGCCCGGGAGAGGGCCGCCCGCCGATCCCCCGGGACGGGGGCAAGGACCAGGGCGGTGCGGTTGCCGGCGGGGTCGGCCATGACAAGGCGCAGCTTCACGGCGGGCCCTCCTTTCGCTCCACCCCGGTGAGGTCGAAGGGCGGGGTGTACTCCTCCTTGGCCGAAGTCCGGTCCTGGCCGAAGCCGGAAAAGCCCAGCTCCTGGGCGACGGAGCGCACCCACTCATATTCAAAGGTGGCCACCCGGCGGTTCAACGCCTTCCGGGTCATGGGGCGGTAGGGGGTGTACTGGCTCATTAGGCTGAGGTAGAAGTCCTCCACGGGGATGACCTCCGCCAGACGGCGGAGGAGCTGCTCTGAGTCCTTCCGTTCCCCGGGGAGGACGAGATGGCGGACGATGAGACCCCGGCGGAGCATTCCGTTTTGGTCCAGCTGGAGGGGGCCCGCCTGGCGGTGCATCTCCTGGATGGCGGCGAGGGCCACTGGGAAGTAGTCCGGGGCGTTGGCACAGTCCTGGGCAAGACCGGGATTGTGGAATTTCAGGTCGGGGAGGTAGATGTCCACATAGCCCTCCAGGAGGCGGAGGGTCTCGGGCTTTTCGTAGCCGCCGGTGTTCCAGACCACGGGGATGACCAGCTGGCCCCGGATCAGGTCCAGGGCCTCGATGATCCAGGGGATGTATGGGGTGCCGGTGACCAGATTGAGGTTCCAGGCTCCGGCCTGCTGGAGTTCCAAGAAAATTTCTGCCAGACGGGAGACGAGGACCTCCCGGCCGAAGTTTTCGTGGCTCAGCTGGTAGTTCTGGCAGAAGGAGCATTTGAGGGGGCAGCCGGAGAAGAAAACGGTCCCGGAGCCTCGGGCGGGGTCGCCGCCGCTTAGGCAGGGTTCCTCCCATTGGTGGAGGGCGGCACGGGCCACCCGGGGGAGGGGGCCGCCTCCGCAGAAGCCGGGGGCGACGGAGCGGTCGGCCCCGCATTCCCGGGGACAGAGAGAACAGGGAGCAGACATAGCGGAACGACCTCCTTTCTAATGAGCCCAGGTCTCCAGGCACGATCCACGATAACTACAGCGTAGCGTAGGGTCCAAAGTTTTCGTCCACCTTTTACAAAAGGTGGTGGAGTCCAGAGGCAAAGCCTCTGGTCGCCCTCCGCAGAGGGCGA
>CANOCD010000027.1 GCA_947564495.1 uncultured Angelakisella sp.
AGGTGATGGTCAGATGGACCAGGTTGGCGGGCATATCGGGATTATCCGGGCCGGAGCGGACCGTGGTCTCCTCCCCCACCGTCACCCCTTTGAGGACCTCGGCCAGTTCCAGCAGCTTGCCCTTATCGGTGATGTTGTTGGCGCTTGCCATCCGTTCCGGGGTCATGTGGATAAGCCAGCCAGGGTGGAGGAAATCGTCCCGCAGGGCCGCCTGACAGTATTTGTTGAGGGCCAAGTCCTCCTGGCTGTCGTCCAGGTAGATGTACTCCTTGTCCTCCTCGGTGAAGATGACGAAGGCGTAGCCGGAGGGCTCCCCGCCGGAGTGGGCCCGGTCTTTTAGGCCCTCCCAGATGGCCTTGCTTTCGGGGTAGCCGTCCTCCACCGGGGCCATGAGGTAAGCGTCCACGTCCAGGGCGTAGACGCTCTGGACCTCGTCGCCGAAAAAGCGTTTCGTCACCTGGGGCGCCAGCGCCTCGTACTTACTCATAAGCGCCTCGATCTCACCGCAGCTTTCCCGGACCGCCGTGTCGGTGCCGTCAAAGATGTAGCCCTTCCCCTGGCGGGTAAAGACGACCCACTCGCCGTTGTGACCCAGGCTCACCGCCTCGTCCCCGGTGTGGACCGCCACGCGCCAGTAGCCGCCGGTGGGGGGATTCCCTGTTTCCAGGGGGGCCAGACCCGGAGCGACGGACCGCAGCAGGTCCACCACCCTCCGGCTGTCCTCCGGGCTCATTTCGCCGGACCAGTAGTGGTCGTAGGGCATGGCCTCCCCGTACAGGGCCGTGATGTCCCCGGCTTTGAGGTCCGTCAGCCATTGGCGGCAGGCGTCCACATCCGCCTGGGTGGTATAGCCCTGTTCCCCGGTGGGGAAGTCCCCTTCCTTCTCTTCATCCGGCGAGACCATCCGGAGCGGCACCTTCAATTCGGTGGTGTCCTCCGGGATGGCTCCCGGGGCGGATGGCTCCTCCCCGCCGCCGGAGGACGGCTCCAAGCTGGAGCTTTCCCCCGATGGCGCAGAGGGCGTTTCCTCCGGGACGGAGGGAGCCTCGGGTACGCCCTGGCAGGCAACCAGGGAGAGGATCAGGACAGCCGCCCCGAGGGCGGAGAGAATACGTTTTCCCATGGCTTTTCTTCCTTTCTTTTCTGCTGCCGCTTGGCCTGTTCTACCTTAATAGTGTAGCCCTTTTCCCCTTTTCCTGCAACCCCCCAAAAAATTCTCTCCCCGGCGGCCCCTTGCTTTTCCCGCCCCCATTCCCTATAATAAGGTAAGAATCAAAAAAGGCGGTGCTTTTTCATGCCCATCCGTATCCCCAATACCCTCCCCGCCGCCGCTGTGCTGGAGCGGGAAAACATCTTTCTGATGAAGGAGGACCGGGCGGCCCACCAGGACATCCGGCCCCTCCGCATCTGCATCCTCAACCTGATGCCCAAGAAGATCGAGACCGAGACCCAGCTGCTCCGGCTCCTGGGCAACTCCCCCCTCCAGGTGAACATCGACCTGATGCAGGTCTCCAGCCACCAGTCCAAGAACACCGCCGCCGACCACCTCCTCCACTTCTACCACACCTTCGACCAGCTGCGGGGGGAGCGGTTCGACGG
Organism: uncultured Angelakisella sp.; assembly: GCA_947564495.1. Taxonomy (GTDB): domain Bacteria; phylum Bacillota; class Clostridia; order Oscillospirales; family Ruminococcaceae; genus Angelakisella. The sequence continues at coordinate 1,600 of CANOCD010000027.1, forward strand.
GCTCATCATCACCGGGGCCCCGGTGGAACAGATGCCCTTCGAGGAGGTGGACTACTGGCCCGAGCTTGCCGAGATCATGGACTGGAGCAAGACCCACGTCTACTGTACCCTCCACATCTGCTGGGGGGCCCAGGCGGGGCTGTGGCGGCACTACGGCGTCCAGAAGCGGCCCCTCCCGGAAAAGCTGTTTGGCATCTTCCGCCACCGGACCCTCCACCCTGACCATCCCCTCACCCGGGGGTTCGACGAGGAATTTCTGGCCCCCCACTCCCGGCATACCACGGTGGACGAGGAGGAGGTGGCCCGGCTGCCCCAGCTGGAAATTTTGGCCGACTCCCCCCGGGCGGGGCTCTACCTGGCGGCCCGGAAGGACGGGCGGCAGGTCTTTGTCACCGGCCACTCGGAGTACGACCGGGAGACCCTCCAAGGGGAGTACCGCCGGGATCTGGACCGGGGGCTCCCCATCCGGATGCCGGAAAACTACTACCCGGATAACGACCCTGGCCGCCCCCCGGCCTTCCTCTGGCGGGGCCACGCCAACCTCCTTTATGTCAACTGGCTCAACCATGTTTACCAGGACACCCCCTACGATCTGGAAAAACTCTGTACCTTTTAATACAAAGTATTGGATTTTTCCAGCGGGGGACCCAGGGATTTCCATCCCGGGCCTATAGCAACCTTCACCCTTTTCTGCTATAATGTGACATAGGAGGGAACAACATGACCGTTGTGAACCTGGAGGCCGGGATGCCCACGGTGGCCACCGCCAAAAGCCTCCTCAGCCAGTCCCTTCGCACCGCCAAGGCCACCGGGACCCACCTGGTGAAGCTGATCCACGGCTACGGCTCCACCGGAAAGGGCGGGGCCATCCGGGCCGCCGTCCGGCGGGAACTGGAGGAGCGCCAGCGCCAGGGGCAAATTCTCTGCTACATCCCCGGGGACGAGTTCTCCCCCTTCTACGAGAACGCCCGACAGGCGGTGTACAAGTACCCGGAGCTGACCAAGGACCGGGACTACACCCGGACCAACCAGGGCATCACCATCGTGGTTTTATGACCTCTATCTACGGCTGAAAGGGGGGACCTTGTGAAAAAGCTGCATACCCTCTGCGCCGTTTTCTGCGGCCTGCTGCCCCTGTGGCTGCTCCTGGCCTGGCTGGCCCGGGGGAACCCCGACCTCACCGAGGCTTGGTATGCCCAACAGTTCTACCCCGCCTGGGCGGGGGCCTTTCTCACGGTGACCTCCCCCCTGCCCTTCTCCCTGGCGGAGGTGCTGGTCATTCTTGCCATCCTGGTTGGGATCTTCTGGCTGGCCTGTTTCTTTTTGGATATGGTCCGGGGGAAGGACAAGCGCCTCCGGACAGCGGTCCACTACCTGATCTACGGCGTCGGGGCCTGTTCCTTTGTGCTGATGCTCTTCCTCCTGGGGGGCGGCTTCAACTACTACCGCCACAGCTTCACCCAGATGAGCGGCCTGGCCCCCCGGGCCAGCGAAGTGGAGCAGCTGGCCCTTCTCTGCGAGGAACTGGTGGCCGAGGCCAACCGGTTCCGGGAGGCCCTCCCCCAGGACGGGGCGGGGGTGAGCCTCCTGACCGGGTCCCCCCGGGAGACCGCCGTCACCGCCCGGGAAAGCTACCGCCTTTTGATGGAGCAGAGCCCCCAGTGGGCGGGGTACTTCGACCTCAGCGCCCGGTGCCTGCCCAAAAAGGTGTTCTTCTCCGAGGCCATGTCCTATATGGAGATCGTGGGGGTGTTCACCCCCTACACGGTGGAGGCCAACGTCAACTTCCACACCACCGACTTCGACATCCCCTTTGCCGCCTGCCACGAGCTGGCCCACATCAGCGGATTCATGCGGGAGGACGAGGCCAACTTCCTGGCCTACGCCGCCTGCCGCTCCTCGGGGGACCCCTTCTTCCGGTACAGCGGGGCGGCCACCGCCCTCATCCACGCCGGCAACGCCCTTTACGGCAAGGACCCGGACCGCTACGCCCGGGTGATGGAGGGGGCCTGCGACGGCCTCCGACGGGACTTCGCCGCCAGCTCCGCCTACTATAAAGAGCACCACACCAGCTTCGGGGAGTTTTCCACCAAGGTCAACGATACCTATCTAAAGGTGAACAGCCAGCCCCAAGGGGTGGCCACCTACGGCAGGATGGTGGACCTGCTGCTGGCGGACTACCGGGTCCGGCACAACATAGACTAGAGACAAGAAGGACATAACAATGGTATTTCTCATCGACTACGAAAACGTCAAGAACCCCGGGATGATGGGCACCGAGTTCCTCCAGGCCGGGGACCACGTCATCATCTTTTACAGCACGGCGGCCCCCAACATGGAGGAGCGGCGGCTGGCGGACATCAAGGCCAGCGGCTGCCGGTTCCAGATCTGCAAGCTCATCAAGGTCCGCAAGAACGCCCTGGACTTTTACATCGCCGCCCGCCTGGGGGAGCTCTGGGGCGGGGGCTACCGGGGCAACGCCGTCATCATCAGCAAGGACGACGGGTTCCACTCCCTGGCGGATTACGGCGGCCACTGGATCAACCCCCAGCGCCGGGTGCTGGTGAGCGAGAGCATCGAGCGGGGCATCGTCAGCGCCAACGAGCCCGACGCCCGGACCGCCCGGGTGCGGCAGAAGCTCAAGAGCCTGGACATCGGGGCCTTCTATTCCGCCTACGCCGAGGGCCTGCGCCTGCGGAAGATGCTGGACGAGGCTTTCGCCGACACCCAGTTTTTGGACCGCACCGGGGAGATGGAGACCATCCTCCGCAGCGGCAAGACCCCCAAGGTCATCTACCTGGACACCCTGCGGAAGTTCGGCCGCAAGGACGGGCTGCTCATCTACAAAAAGCTGAAGGACTGCGCCGATTTCTGATATGACCGCAAAAAGCCCATAGGGACCCGTTGGTTTACAACAGGTCCCTATGGGCTTTTTTACCGGGCTGGCTCACCCCGCCGTTTCCTTTTCCGTCAGCGGGACAAACCACCGGGTGAGGCTCCGGGCCCTGGCACGGTCCAGGTTCCAGTGGGCGAAGCCGCTGTAATACCGGGCCTCGGTGGAGGTATTGGCGTATCGCCCCACCCCCGCCAGCAGCCGCTCCAGCTCCGGCAGGACGGGGGAGTTTTCCTTGGCGGCCTCCCGCTCCCACAGGGCGTAAAGCTCCGGGACGGCGGCTTCGGCGCTGTCCCGCAGGGCCCCGTAGGAGATGGCCGAGGCGTCCCCCAGGTTTTCATACCGCCAGATGGCGTTTTTCACCACCATCCCGTCCACGTCCATCCAGACCAGGAGGAGGAACAGGACGCAGAAGGAGGCGGCGGCCCGCCGTGTCAACGAAATCTCCCGGAATTGCGCCAGGAGCAGCAGCCCGAAGATCACCGCCAGCAGCGCCATGAACCAGGTGGTACAGACCCGGAGCCAGGTCACCCCGCAGCATTGGATGTACAGTCCCATTTTGCAGAGGGCCAGGGCGATGAGGAGCAGGGTCTGGCAGCAGAGAACGCTATGGAAGATCCGTGTCGCCACGGAGGGCCGCCGGTCGGGTTCGTCCAGGAGGAGGCGGACCCCCACCAGGACCAAAAGGTTCACCACCGATACCCGGCAGAGCTCGAAGAAGCCCTCCCGGGCGAACTGGGAGTAGTCGTAGGGGGTCAGGGCCCGCCCCCGGGCGAAGGTCACCAGCTCCGCCGCCCCGGTGACGAAGAAGAGGGCGTAGATGACGCAGAGCACCGCCAGAAGGGCGTAGGCCGCCGCCCTGGGCAGGACCCGGCACCGCCGGGCGGATTCCTCCAGCTTTTCCCGGGTGAAGGTCCCGGTGTACCGTTTGTGCTGGCAGCCGTAGAGCAGCCCGAAGAGGTAGAAGGCGGTCGGGATGGCAAAGAGGGTGTTGGGGGAAAGGATGGTCTCCAGACTCACCAGCTCCCCCAGCTCCTTCATCAGCTTGCCGAAGCCCGCCGCCACGGTGGAAAGCTCGGCGCAGACGAACCACAGCACCGGGAAGGAGCAGAGGAGGGCCAGCCCCCCGGTGAGGAGGTTCTTCCCCAGGCGGGTCTTGGCGAAGGTGTTCTTCACCACGCTCCCCCAGCAGCCAAAGTTCTGGAAGGGGACGATACAGAAGTGGTTCCAGAGGTCGGCGGCCAGGAAGTCCCCCAGCCGGTCCTCCACCCGGGTCCCGTTAAGGGCCGCCACCCAGTAGACGGTGACCGCCATGAGGAAGAGGAGGTTCAGCCAGGAGAGGAGCCCGTTTTCCCGCAGGGGGAAACTGAGAGCGGAAAGGAGCATCACCCCCAGCCAGAGGAAGGACCCCCGGGGGATCGAGAGCCCTCCGCAGCGGCGGTAAAGGAGGGTCATCCCGGCGAAGGCGGCGGTGAAGAGAAACATCCCCAGGCCCAGGTACCCCGTCCAGGCCAGGCGGAGGAAGGCCCAGGCGGCGAAATACAGGGCCAGGGCCAGTCCCCCGTCGTGGAGGGCGGCGGGCACCGCCTCCCGGGGCGGGGGCGGGGCGAACTGCCAAGGCTCGGTCCCCGGGACGGGGCGGGCCGCCGGGGGCTGGGGGGACTGGGGGATATAGGGCGTTTGGGGCGTGGCGGAGGAAGCGGGCGCCGGGGCGTCCGAAAAATATCGGTTCTCGTTCATCTTTCTTGCCTCACTCTTTCTCGCCGGGGGAGGGCTCCTCCGGCCTGTATTCCAGGATGTCGGCGGGCTGGCAGTCCAGGGCCCGGCAGATCATCTCCAGGGTGGAAAAGCGGACGGCCTTGGCCTTGTTGTTCTTCAGGATGGAGAGGTTGGCGGGGGTGATGCCGACACGCTCCGAAAGCTCCCCGGCGGAGATCTTCCGCTTCGCCATCACCACGTCCAGATTTACCAGGATAGCCAAAGGGACCCCCTCCTCTCTCAGATGGTGTAGTCGTTCTCTTCTTTCAGCTCCATGGCCTGCTGAAAGACGTTTTTGATGACCCGCAGGATCAGCCCCATAAAAGCAGCGGCGGCGGCCACCAGGAGGAAGTAGAAGAGAGCGGCGGTAAAGACCAGGCAGACCGCCGCCACGATCATGCAGCACCAGGAGCACCGGCGCAGCAGGGCGATGTTCCCGGCGGTAAAAGCCTCCCCCCGGGAGATGGCCGCCAGCAGCCGGTCCAACGACCAGAGCAGCACCGCCGCCGGCCCGGCGCAGCAGTAGAAGGCGGCGCTGATCCGCCCCACGAACACCGGCCTGCCCCCTGTGGCCTCGATGAACCAGGCCACCAGCCGGGGGACCGTGAACAGCCCCAAGGCCAGCAGGACCAGAAAAAGCCGGGTGAACACCACCGAAAGCCGGATCGAGGTATCCTTTGTCCACATATCGCAACACTCCTTTTGTCCTTTCGCTGTCCCTATGATACCATGGAAAAAATTGAAAGTCAATATATTTTTATCGAAAAACAATAAAAATATTCCGATAAACAGAAATTTCGCAGGACACGCCGGCACGGGGCGCCCGGGATGCCCCGCCGCCCCCGCCAAGGGTTGCCCCGGGGCCTTTGGGCTTTTGAGGAAACAGCGGGTCACTCTTGAAAAACTGTTCAATTTCCTCTTTCCTTCCGTGAAAAAATCTGGTAAAATAAAGATGTTGGAAGAAAACACCGGAAAGAGGAACAAAACCAATGGGTAAGATAAAAGCGGTGATCTTCGATATGGACGGCCTGATGATCGACTCGGAGCGGATGACCGGCGCCTTCCGCCGCCAGGCCCTGGCCGAGCGGGGCATCCCCTACCAGGACCTCACCGCCCTGGTCATGGGCCATAACGACCGGGAGGTACGGGCCATCCACATGGAGCGGTACGGGCCGGACTACCCCTACGACGAGGTCCGGGCCCGCATCCGCCAGCTGTGGGACCAGTACCTGGCGGAAAACCCCGTCCCCGCCAAACCCGGCCTGTACGAACTGCTGGACTACCTGAAAGGCCGGGGGCTCCCTATGGCGGTGGCCACCTCCACCTCCCGGGCCTCGGCACAGCGCACCCTGGAGCGGGGCGGCATCGCCCCCTACCTTTCCGCCACCGTCTTCGGGGATATGGTGGAACGCTCCAAGCCGGCGCCGGACATCTTTCTGGCCGCCGCCTCCGCCCTGGGGGCGGAACCCGCATCCTGTATGGTCCTGGAGGACAGCCCCGCCGGCATCACGGCGGCACACCGGGCGGGGATGCTGCCGGTGATGATCCCCGACCTCATCCAGCCTGACCCGGAATTGGAAAAGATCCTGTTCGGCCGCTTTGAGCGGCTGGATCAGGTCATTATGATGATGGAAAGAAGGAAGGAGCTATGATGGAGTACAAAGGCAACCCCGTTTCGGAAGGGGTCGCGGTGGGAAAGGTGTACCTTTATCAGCCCTACGTTCCCCAGGCGGTCGAGGGGGAGATCCCCGAGGGGGAGGCCCCCGCCGCCATCGCCCGGTACGAATCCCTGCTGGCCGCCGCCAAGGAGGAGCTGGCGGAGATCCGCCGCCGCCTGGAGGCCGCCGGAAACGGCGACAAGGCCAAGATCTTCACCGCCCACAACGACATCCTCTTTGACGTGGCCATGGACGAGGAGATCCGGGACAAGATCGAGTACGACTTCATGACCCCGGAGTGGGCCATCCACAAGGTGTACGAGAAGTTCATCAAGCTCCTTTCCAAGGCCAAGGACGACCTGATCCGGGAGCGGGTGGCCGACCTGCGGGACGTGAAGAACCGCCTGCTCCGCATCGCCGCCGGGGTGCCGGAAAAGAACCTGGCCGCCCTGGAGGAGCCGGTCATCGTGGTGGCCCACGACCTGCTGCCCTCGGATACCGCCACCCTGGACCGGGAACGGGTCCTGGCCCTGGTCACCGAGGTGGGGGGCGCCACCTCCCACAGCGCCATCATCGCCCGAAGCTACGAGATCCCCGCCCTCCTGGGGGTGGACGGCATCCTCTCCAAGCTGGCCCACGGCCAGGAGGCCGCCGTGGACGCCATCGCCGGGGTCCTTGTCGCCGACCCCGACCCGGAGGTCAAGGCCGGCTTTGCCAAAAAGCGGGAGGACTTCCTCCGCCGCCGGGCCGAGGAGAAGAAGTTCCTCCCCCTGCCCCCCAAAATGGCCGACGGGACGGTCCTCCCCGTCCATCTCAACCTGGGCTCCGCCAGCGATCAGGAGCTGGCCGGGGCGGCCTACACCGACGGGGTGGGCCTGTTCCGCACCGAGTTCATCTACATGGGCAAGGAGCAGCTCCCCACCGAGGAGGAGCAGTACGAAATTTACAAGAAGATCCTCACCGCCTTCGGCGACCGCCCGGTGACCCTGCGGACCCTGGACATCGGCGGGGACAAGAAGCTCCAGTGCATGGAGCTGCCGGTGGAGGAGAACCCCTTCCTGGGCAACCGGGCCCTGCGGCTCTGCTTCTCCATGCCGGAGGTGTTCCTTACCCAGCTCCGGGCGGCCCTCCGGGCCTCGGTCCACGGCAACCTGTGGATCATGTTCCCCATGGTGGGGAGCCTGGACGACATCCGCCGGGCCAAGGGATTCGTGGAAACGGCCAAGAAGCAGCTGGAGGAGCGGGGCGTTCCTTACAGCAAGGACGTGAAGATCGGCATCATGATCGAGATCCCCTCCATCGCCCTCATCGCCGACCTGGCGGCCAAGGAAGTGGACTTCGCCAGCATCGGCACCAACGACCTCACCCAGTACGCCACCGCCGTGGACCGGATGAACCCGGCCCTCCGGGAGTATTACCAGAGTTACCACCCCGCCCTGTTCCGCCTCATCGGGTACGTCATCGAGTCCTTCGCCAAGGAGGGCAAGCCGGTGAGCGTCTGCGGGGAGATGGGGGGCGACCCCTATGCCGCCGCCGTCCTGGCGGGCCTGGGCATCAGCAAGCTGAGCATGGGCCTGGCCTCGGTGGCCCGGATCAAGAAGCTGCTCTCCGGCCTGACCATGGAGAAGGCCCGGGAGCTGGCGGGCAAGGCCCGCTCCCTCCCCACCGGCCAGGAGGTGGAATCCTATCTGAAAGCCCAGCTGGAGCCGCTTCTCTAGCGGTTTCGTGAGCGACAAAATACAAACAAATCGGAGGAGACGCCCATGTACAGCAAACGCACCACCATCAAGAACCAGACCGGACTCCACGCCCGCCCCGCATCCGAGTTTATCGCCATGGCCAGCAAATTCAGCTCCCGGATCACCATCAAGAAGCTCAGCGAGGACGAGGACGCCAACGCCAAGTCCATCGTCATGCTCCTGGCCCTGGGCCTTGCCATGGGGGAGGAAGTGGAGATCGTGGCCAAGGGCGACGACGAGGTGGAGGCGGTGGACAGCCTCATCGCCCTCATCGACAGCAAGTTCGGGGAGGACTAGTTTCCCGGCTCCTGCCGAAAGACAAAGCAAAG
>CANOCD010000028.1 GCA_947564495.1 uncultured Angelakisella sp.
CGAAGGCCGTTACATTGTGCCTGGAGACTTAGGCATCTAAAGTGTTAAAGCAGGACAGGCCGGGGCCTGGAGCCGCTTGTGTGGCTCCGGGCCCTTTGCTTTGCCCGGGCTTTGCGGGCGAATCTTAGGTCGTGCAGGGTACAAGCACAACGGAAAATACACCCCCAAGTCATCCCGGCCTTCGGCCCCGCCGGTCGAAGGCCGTTTCCTTCCCCCCAAAATTCCAAGCTGCACTACACAGAAAACTTCCACCCAACCCGCAAAAGCCCGGAGGCACCCATGCGCCCCCGGGCTAAAACTTTGCAGACGAATCCTCAATTTATCCGTGCCTAAATACCACCCCATCCCCCGTCCGCCGGCACCGCCCAATTCCGCAGCAGCCCCTGGACCTCCTCATACTCCACCGAGAATCCCACGCTGTCCCCCTGCCCGGGCAAACTCTCCGCCTCGAACATCACCGACAAGCCGCCGGGGGTGAAAACGATCCGCCCGTCCCAGTCGGCCGCCTCCAGCTTGTCCCGGAACTCCTGCTCCCGAATGCCGCTGGCGTCCAGGAGAGACCGGATGACCTCCCCCTTAGGGACGGCGAACATCTCCCAGGGGTCCAGGCGCTTTCCCGTCACCCGGTCAAAGGCGTCGCCCAGGCGGATCTGCTTCAGCAGATTGCCGTTCTCCTCCCCGGCAGGCAGGGTCAGGACCGTCTCGAAATAGACCACATCCCAGCTGGCGGCGGAGGGGGCCGTTGTCTGCTCCACCAAGCCGGGGGCAAAATCCTGCCCCGGCTCCCGGTAGAGGGCGTAGACCTTCTCCAGCTCCTCTGTCTCGTCATAGAGGAGCCCCCGCTTTTGGTAGTAGTCCAGCACATGGATCTGGGCCTCCTCGTTCAGGAGTTCCAGGCCGGTCACATAGCTGCCCGGGTCCTGTGCCTGGAGCAGTTCGGTTCCGTCGGACAGGCGGTAGGTCCGGCGGCCTTCGTCCTCCATCACGTCCACGGGGGTCCCGTCTTTCAGGGTCACGGCGGCACGGTCCAGCTGGCCTGCAATGTAGATGTCGTCCGCCTCGTAGGCGGGGATCTTCTCCCCGTCCCCGACGGCCAGATTCTTTTTTCTGCCGGTGCTGCTGACGTGGAGCCGCTTGTCCAGCCGGACCTCCTCCTGGAAGGCCGCCCGGAGTTCCTCCTTTGTCCCGGAGCCCGACCCCTGGAGAAAGGTGACAGTTTTGTCGGTGAGGAGCACCCCCACCACCTCCCCGCTGTCGGTCAGGAGGACAATGGCGGTGATCTCCCCCTCCTCCCCGGTCTGCACCTGGGTCACCAGGCCGGCGATCCAGGTCTCCTTCCCGCCGCAGGCGGTGAGGAGGACAGTCTGGAGCAGCATCAAAGCCAGACCTTTCCGGAACCTTCCTTTCATAGCGAAACCTCCTTGATCTTCTACCCCCGCAGGGAGGACTCCAGCAGCTGGGGGAGCTTTTCCGGGGCGCAGGCGAAGCAGGGGATGCCCAGGGAGGCCACCCGCTGGGCCATCTGCTCGTCGCAGTAGGGCTTGCCGCTGCCGGAGATGGCCAGCAGCACCGTCACCCGGACCCCCGACTGCTTCAGTTCCTCCAGCCGCCGGAGCAGGGCCGCCCGGTTGCCCCCCTCCTCCAGGTCGGTAATGAGGAAAAACAGCGTCTTGCGGGGATTCTCCACGAACTGCTGACAGTAGGCCACCGAGCGGTCGATGTCCGTCCCGCCCCCCAGCTGGAACCCGTACAGCAGGTCCACCGGGTCGTCGCACTGTTCGGTGAGGTCCACGATGTTGGTGTCAAAGGCCACCACCCGGGTCTTGATGCTGGCGATGCTGGCCAGGATGCAGCTGATCACCGAGGCGTAGATCACCGACTCCCCCATGGAACCGCTCTGGTCGATGTCCAGGATCACCGTCCACTTGTTGGCGGCGGTGGCGCTGGTTCGGTCGAAGAAGTAGAACTTTTCCGGCACGATGGTCCCCAGGCCGGGGTGGTAGTTTTTCAGATTCCGGGAGATGGTCAGCCGGTAGTCCAGGGCGGAGGCCGAGGGGATGGGGGAGTGCTGGCGGCGGTTCACCGCCGCCGTCACCGCCCGGCGGATGTCCTGCTCCAGCATCCGATTGAGCTCCTCCACGATCTTGCGGATAAAGGCCCGGACGCTCTCCTTGCTCCGCTTGGGGACCTGGTCTTTCAGAAGCAGGATGGTGGAGGCCAGGCTGATGTCCGGCTCCAGGTTTTCCAGCAGCTCCGGCTCGAACAGAAGTTGTTTGAGGCCGCACCGCTCCATGGCGTCCCCTTGGATGACCTTCACCAGGTCCTTGTCAAAGAGGCTGCGGACGTCCCCCAGCCACCGGCTGATCTGGGGGTTGGAGGGTCCCTTCCCTCCCCCGCCGCCGAAGCCCCCGGTCTCGGCCTTGTTGTAGATGGCCGCCAGGGCCTGGTCCATGATGGCGTCCTCCCCCGAAAGGGAGGCGCCCCCCATCCCGGAGAGGCGGTCCTGTCCCTCCTCCCCCAGGATGAGCCGCCACCGGCGGAGCCTTGCCTGGGTCTCCATGGTCCTCACCTCCTACAGGTCAAAATCGAAGTCGTCCAAACCCTCCAGCAGCTCCTTGGCCTCCCCGTCCAGGACGGCGTTCAACGTTTCGCTTGCCTGGCGGGAGTCGATGCCCCAGAGCTCCCCCAGGTTTTCGGCGATGCTGTCCTTTTCCTTGGCGGTGAAGTCGGCGAAGGCCCGGCGGAGAAAGACCAGGGCCCGCTTGAACTCCTCCTCGTCCAGGGTGTCCAGGTAGTCGGAAAGGCTCTGCCACAGGGAGAGCCGGGCGATGAGGGCGTAGCGGTTCCGGGCGGCGAGGCCCTGGAACCACCCGGCCCCCAGCTCGGCGGGGATGCCCTTGGAAAGGCGGCGGCTCACCTCCAGGTCCAGCTCCTCCGCCGTCATGGCGCTTCTTTCCAAAAGGATGGCGGCGGCGAAGCCGGAGAGCCTGGGGTTCAGGCAGTCCTGCCGGGCCACCTCCCCCAGGGCCGTCAGCCAGCTTTGGGGGTCCAGAAAGTCGTGGGCCAGCTGGACGCTGTTCAGCCGTTCCATGGATTGGACCACCTGCCCGGCGGCGGCGTTGTCGCAGGCGCAGGCCCCGGAGAGGATGAGGCAGCACCGCAGGTAAATTTGCTGCAAGATGGGGACAAGGGGGGCGGGGTCCAGCAGCCGGAGGCCGCCGTACCGCACCACCTGGGAGAGCCGCTGGGCGGTGGCGGCCAGCTCCTCCAGGGAGGCAGCGTCCACCGCCATCCCCTGGAGGGCCCGGGTGGCGTAGTCCACCGCCTGGGGCATCCCGCAGGCAAAGGCGTCCTCCAGGACAGCGGCCAGATCGGCCACCCCGGGGGCCTCCTCGGTCCGCTCCCCCAGCCGGAGGGAGACGGCCTGGGGGATGGTGTCCCCCTTGAGGGCCGATTCCACCAGCTGGATCTCCGCCTCGGGGGTCCACCGGAGGAGCCACCGCTCCGCCCAGGTAGCGGCGTCCTGCTGGACCTCCTGCTGTGCCCCGAAGGAGACCTCCAGCACCCGGAGGCGGTGGAGGAAAAAGGACCGGTGGAGGTCCAGGAAGGCGGCCTCCCGGCTTTTCACCGCCCGGTTTTCCCGGAGGTCCAGGTCCAGCTGCTGGAGGGCCACGTCCCGGTACTTCTCCAGCTTCAGAGTCCGGAGCTGGCGGTAGAAGTCCTCCTGGATGCTGGTGCGGCTCACCCCCTCGGGAAGGGCGCCGATCTTGGTCCCGATCTCGGCGGCGGCCATCCCCTGGCTGACGGCGGCCATAGAGCCCTCCCCCAGGCAGGTGACGGCGGCGTCTTTCAGATCCCGCAAAGCGGGGATGGCGGTGCCCGCCGGGCCCCGGAGGACGGCCAGCTCCCCGGCCAGCCGGGTCCCCTCGATGACGCTGGCCGAGGAGGCGGGGTTGCCCCGCTCCCGGAGCTCCCGGGCCACCCGGGTCAGATACCCCCTGGCGGCGAAGTCCGGCTCCCCCCGGAGGAAACCCTGCCACAGCAGCTCGTAGTAGGCCGGGGCCCGGTTCCCCGCCCCGTAGCCCGACCGGCTGGAAAGGCGGTAGTAGGAGTAGGGCATCAGGGTGAAGTTCACCGCCGCCTGGGGCAGGGCGGCAAGCTCCTTTTTGGTCATGGGGGCGGCGGCTTTCAGCCCCTCCACGTGGTAGGCCCCGGTGACCACCAGGACCTCCCCGGGGGCGTGGCCTTGGGCCAGGGCTTCTTCTATGCGGGCCCGCATATGGGCCTCCCGGAGGGCGTTCCAGGCGGGGCCCTCGGGGGCGGCGTCCCCGGCGGCCTCCCGGAGGCTGGCCCCGAACCGGGCGGCCCCCTGGTAGTAGGCGTCGGGGGCGGCGGTGTGCTCCAGGACACGCTCCCAGAAGGTCTCGTGGCCGTCCTCCCCGGCGGCCTTGTCCAGGGCACGGTAGGGGTCGAAGGGGGCGGCTTCGGGGTCAGATTCCACCCCGGCCTCCTCCGGCTGATCCTCCCCCCGGGCCAGGAAAACCCCCGAGGGCAGATCGATGAACCGGCAGTCCGCCCCGTTTTCCTTGGCCCAGCGGATGGCCTGGTACTCAGGGGAATACTCCGCCAGGGGGTAGAGGATGGAGCGCACCGGGGCCTCCTGGGTGTAGGCCAGCACCGCCACCGGGGGGACCGTCTCGGGGCGGACCAGGTCGTCCATCACCGGGGAGAGGTCACAGGGCCCTTCGATGAGGACCAGCCGGGGGCGGGTCTCCTCCAGTTTTTGCAGCAGGTGCCAGGCCCCGGCGGGGGAAAGGTGCCGGATGCCGAAGATCAGGGGAAGTTCCATGGGCCGGGGCCTCCTTTCCTATAGTAAATCCTGGCACTCCTTATAGAGCCCCAGCCAGCGGCTTCCCCGCTTCTTCATCACGTTCTGGAGGTACTCCTTCCAGGCCAGCTTGTCCTTTTCCTCGTCCTTGATGACCGCCCCCGCCAGCCCGGCGGCAAGGTCCCGGTCGGTGACCGCCCCGCTGCCGAAGCTCCCGGCCAGGGCCATGGAGTTTGCCAGCAGCGAGATGGCCTCGGCGGTGGAGAGCACCCCGGAGGTCCCCTTGATCTTCTGGGCCCCGTCCAGGGTCTGGCCCTGGCGCAGCTCCCGGAAGATGGTGCAGACCTTCTCCACCACCTCCTGGGCGGGGAGCTGGGCGGAGAGGTCCAGCCCGGCGGAAAGCTGCTCCACCCGGGTCCGGACGATCTCCATCTCCTCCTCCAGCGTCTCGGGGGCGGGGAGGACCACGATGTTGAACCGCCGTTTCAGGGCGGCGGACATCTCGTTGACCCCCTTGTCCCGGGTGTTGGCGGTGGCGATGATGGAAAAGCCCTTCCTGGCCGGGACCTCCAGCCCCAGCTCGGGGACCGAGATCCGCTTTTCCGACAGGATGGAGATGAGGGCGTCCTGGACCTCGCTGGCGCACCGGGAAATTTCCTCCACCCGGGCCACGGCTCCTTCCTCCATGGCCCGGTAGACGGGGCTTTTCAGCATGGCGGCGGGGGAGGGTCCCTGGGCGATGAGCATGGCGTAGTTCCAGGAGTAGCGGATCTGTTCCTCGGTGGTCCCCGCCGTCCCCTGGATGACCCGGGTGGAATCCCCGTTGATGGCGGCGGTGAGGTGCTCCGAGAGCCAGCTTTTGGCTGTCCCCGGCTCCCCGATGAGGAGGAGGGCCCGGTCGGTGACCAGGGTGGAGATGGCGATCTCCACCAGCCTTTGGTGGCCGATGTACTTGGGGGTGATGGCGGTGCTCCCCGCCCTGCCCCCGCAGATATAGGTGAGGACCGACCGGGGGGACATCCGCCACCCGGCGGGGACGGGGTACTGTTCGGCGGCGATGAGGGCTTCCAGCTCCTCCCGGAACAGCTCCTCGGCGGGGAGGCGCTGGACCTTGGTCGTTTCTGACATGGCGTGACGCTCCTTTACGGTTGGATGAATTTTTGGTCGGCGGCGGGGATGCCCCCCTCATCGGGGAGGAGCCGCTCTACCCTCATGGAAAGGCCGTATTTCTCCCGCAGGGCGGCGATCTCGGCCATCATGGGGGAGGCGTGGTGGGCGTCCAGGGCGGCCTGATCCCGCCAGCGGTCGACAAGCAGGACGGTGCAGGGGTCCTCCAGGGGGAGGTAGTAGTCGTACCCCAGGTTCCCCTCCTCCGCCCGGATTCGGGAGACCACCCCCGAGGCGGTCATCTCCCGGGCGAACCGCCGGGCGTTGTCCCCGGGGCCGGTGTAGTGGATGTGGATGGTGATGGGCATGGGGGGCCTCCTTTCCCGGAGCGGCAGGTTCATTTGCCCCACCACTCCTCCAGCTGCCGCTCGATGGCCTGGTCCGGCCAGCCGCTGTATTTCCCCGTGGTCCAGATGGCGTGTAACTCGTCCGCCTTCTCCGGGTCGGGGATGGGGAACCTCTTCAGAATGTTGCAGACCTCCCAATAGCCCACCGCCCGGACCGTGTGCTTGATGTAGCTTTGGATGAGACCCTTCCACTGGGTCCACCCGCAGAGCCGCAGGGCCTCAAAAGCCTGGACGAAGGGCATATCCAGGGAGCCCATCTTGATTCGGCGGCTGTAATACTCCCCGATCTTCCGGCAAAGCTCCGGGTCCTCCTTGTCGATGAAGTATTGCAGCTTCTGATCCATCTGCTCCCGGATCATCAGGTCGATCCACCACCCGTCCAGGGGGGCGGCCACGGGGGTGTAGTAGAGGTCCACCCAGAAGGCTTTGACCATCCCGGCGGGGTCGTTGTTCACCCGGCGGAAGGCTGGGCGTACAATGTCCATCCCCCGGCGCATATACTCGGGGAGGGCGCCTCCCGGTCCCGCCAGCTGGTCCAGGACCAGGTCCACCACCAGCTTCTGGTCCGCCCTGTTGGTGAGCCGTTGTAACAGCCCCGGGGAAAGGAGCTTCTTCCCGATCTCCGCCGCTTCCTCGGTGCCCTTGGTCAGCAGGGCGGCGGAGACCACCGGGGCGGCCCACAGCCCGCCGTACTGCTCGTACAGCTCCTCCGCCAGGGCGCAGAGCCCCGGGTCGGGCTCCCACTGGATGGTCTGGGTCAGCACCTCCACCAGGGCGGCGGAAAAGGGCTGGTTTTTGCGCCCCGGACGCTGGAAGAACATCTGCTCGTTCACCGATTCCCCCTTGTCGTTTGTCCAGACCCGCATCCCGTCCAGGGCGGTCCCCAGGGCCGCCCCCTTGCGGTAGGCGTCACAGATGGCCGGGCCGGTCTTGCCCACCAAAGCATAAAATAGATGGGCCAGCCGTTTCTCCTTCTCCTTGTACCAGGGCTGGTCCAGGGGGGCGGGGGGCTCCTCCAGTTCCTGTTCCAGCAGCTCCGCTGTCAGGGTGGTGGCGGCGGGAGAGTTGGAGGCCATGAAGAAACTTAGTGTTTCAAGAAGGTCTTTCTCCGCCCGGTCCTGCCAGTAGGGCAGAGAAGCGGGGTTGTTGATCCTGGCCAGGGTCCAGTGAACGGCGTCCTTGTTGTCCCCCTTCTCCTTCTTCTCCATCTCCAGCAGGAGGGGCAGGTTCTCCGGGCGGTGGCGCAGGGCGTAGATCAGCAGCACCCGGATCTGCTTCTTGGCCCCCGGGAGCTGGGCCAAGTACCAGTCGTTGGCCGTTCCCTTGGCCACGTTGTCGATGACCTGGACCCGCCGGGCCATATCTTTTTTGCCCGCCGGGTCGAAGCCCTCCATGAGAATGGGAAGAATGCTCTCGTCCTCTTCGCAGAGCCACCGGGCCACGCTGTCGGCCAGTTCCGCATAGCCGGCCCCCAGGGCCTTGACCATGGCGTCCCGGACCCGGTAGTCGGAAAAGAGTTCCGGGTGGTCGCCGTGGGTGCTGATGACCGTCTCGTAGTGGCCGCTGCCCTTGGTGGTCAGGGCCTCCACCAGGGGGGCCACCACCGAGTAGGGGGCGTTGGTCAGGGCCTTGCCCCCGGCCCGCCCCGGCAGGGGCTCGGTCTCCCCGGGGACGGCCACCGCCCCCTGGGTGCAGAGCACGGCGTCGCAAAGGGTGATGGCCTCCAGCAGAGCCCCGGCCCTGTCCTGGCAGTCGGGGGCCAGCACCGAACGGGTCAGCTGGCCCAGCTTGGCAAAGACCGGGGAGGCCTTCTCCAGAGGGGCCAGCCCCTCCAAGGCCCGGCTCAGGCGGAAGTCCTCCGCCGCCAGGGCGGCCCCGGCGATGGCTCCGGCCCGGAGCCGTTCCCGCAGTTCATACAAAGGCGTCAAGTCCATTTTTCAGTCCCCCCTTCTTAGTAAAGCAACCGGACGATGTTTTCCGGCGTGACGATGGACAGCGGCTGGACCGTCAGCCGCCGGGCCCCGGCGTCATACCAGAAGCCACCCAACAGGACCTGTCCGGCCAGGAGCGCCCCGTCGGGGAGCATGGGCAGGCGGTGGGTGGTGGGCTCCATCCAGGGGGCGTCCCCCAGGCGGATGGTGTTCCCCTCCCCGTCCCGGAGGACCAGTCCCCCGTCCTCCCCACGGAGGATGGCGGAGAAAGCAATCAGCCGGAAGGTCATGGGGTCGGCCAGGGTGTTCTTCAGCAGATTCTTGGCGGCCTTGGCCTCGGCGGGGATGGAGGAGGCGGCGAAGCCCCGGAGGGCGGCAAGGTCATCCGAGGTCAGCTCCCGGATCTCCCCGCTTTCCCAGCGGACACGGCGGCAGCCCTCCCCGG
This sequence comes from uncultured Angelakisella sp., assembly GCA_947564495.1. GTDB lineage: Bacteria > Bacillota > Clostridia > Oscillospirales > Ruminococcaceae > Angelakisella. Next base: position 8,719 of record CANOCD010000028.1, read on the forward strand.
GGTAGAGGACGGCGGCGGGGGTCTCCACCACCCCGAAGCAGCTGTCGTCCTGCTTGACATATTTGAGGGCTTTCAGGGGGCGGTAGTTTTGGGTGAGGGAGAGCTCCCCGGTGGCCAGGTCGGCCCAGCAGCCGGTGTCGATGTACTCCCCCCGGGCCGGGTCGAATTCCACCCAGAAGGCCAGCTGGGCCAGGCGGAGGTCCTTCTTCTCCAGGCCCAGTTCCGCCAGCTCGGAAAACTTCCAGACGCCCCCCAGCTCCTCAAAGAGGAGGTTGTCGTCCTGGGCCACGTCGCCGCTCTCCAGCTTGGCGGAAAGATACTGCCGGGACTTGCGGACCAGGGCCCACAGCCGCTCCAGGGCGGCGATGGCGGCGTCGTAGTGCCGGTCCTCCCCGTCCTTCTGGAAGGCTTCGATCTCCAGGATCAGCCCTTTGAGGAGCCGCTGGGGCCCGGGGAGGTAATAGTCCCCCAGCTGCTTGGCCAGGGTCCGGTAGGCCGGGAGGGCGGTGCCCCCCATGGTGCCCAGACCGGCGTTCATCAGCTCGGTGACCAGCTTCTGGGCAAGGTCCAGGCCCTCCAGCTGCTTTTGCAGTTTCTTCTGCCGGGCGGCCTTGTTCACCTTGGGCGGGGTCTTGGGGGCGGCCTTCTCCCCGGAGGCGGCCTTGGCGGCCCGGGCCTCCTTCTTCTGCCGCTTTGCCAGGATGTCCTCGGGGATGTCGCAGGGGGTGAAGGGTTTCCCGGCCATCATCTCGTAGAGAAGGGCCAGGCTGTGCTTGCAGGGGAACTGGCGGCTGGGGCAGGTGCAGCGGAACACCGGCTGGCCGGGGTCCAAAAAATCGGCGGTGGTGATGTAGTTCTTGGCGCCGCTGCCGGTGCATTCCCCCAGGAAGAAGCTGTCGTCGGCGGAGGCCTCCAGCCGGACGAAGCCCCCCTTCTGGGAGATCTTCCTGCCGTTGGCCGCAGCCGCCGGGTTGGGGGCCAGGGCCAGGATCTGCTGTTCGGTGATGGTTCGCATGGGTGGGTACACATCCTTTCCGCCCCGGGAGGGGGG
>CANOCD010000029.1 GCA_947564495.1 uncultured Angelakisella sp.
TTGGTGTATAATAAAAGCGAACAGTTATTTTTCGTAAGGAGGAGCGGTCCGAAAGAGACAGGCCGCGGCAGAGAATGGAAGTACAGCTGAAACCCAGGGGCGTCTGCTCCCGCTCCATCACCATGGACCTGGTGGATGGAAAGGTACACAATATCCGCTTTACAGGGGGCTGCCCCGGAAATACCATGGGGCTTTCCCGGATGCTGGAGGGGATGGAGGCCGAGGAAGTGGTGCGCCGCCTCAAAGGGGTGCGCTGCGGCTTCAAGTCCACCTCCTGCCCCGACCAGCTGGCCTGCGGCCTGGAGGAAGTCCTGGCCCGGCAGCAAAAGTAGCAGCAAAAACCCGTCCCCCGGCAGGGGGAGAAGGAGGGCGCCGGATGTTCGAGAGAGACGACGACATGAAGATCTACGAGGGGGAACCCCTGCCGCCGGAGCTGACCCCGGGGGAGGAATCCGCCCAGCAGTATGTGGCCCACCGGGAAAACGGCAACCTGGAAAAGACCCGCCAGATGGGGGAGCTTTTGGCCCGGACCCTGGTGGGGGATTCGGCACGCCTGGCCGGGGACCCCTGCTGCCGCCAGAAGCTGGTGCTCCTCTCCTTCCTGGTGTCGGATGAGCTGGAGGCCGGCCTTGCCGACGGCATCCTCTTAAAGTCGGCGGCGGCGGCCTTCCGCAACAAGGTGGAGGAGCTGAGCCCCGAGATCTTCGCCATCATCACCGATTCCACCGCCTTTACCCTCTACATCCTCCACGACCGCAGGGTGGGGGACGACCAGTGCGGCAAGGTGCTGGCCGAGCTCTGCGAGCGGGACGGGGACGAGGACCTCATCCGGGAGGGCAACGCCCTGGCCGAGGAGTACCGGGCCCTCTTCGCCGGAATCATCCAGAGCTACACCTTCAAATAACACGGGAACAAAAAAACCACCGGCTCTTTCCTTTTCCGGGAAGGGGCCGGCTTTTCTAAAAGTGAGGTGCGTTTTTACGAGTTACCTTCTCCTTCTTCTGGGCGGGGCCTGCCAGGGCCTGATGGTGAGCATCGACGGCATCCTGGCCAACAGCCTTTCCCTTTTCGAGGTCTGCTTCTTCGTCCACGGCATCGGGGCGCTGATGCTCCTGGGGTACATCTTCCTCCGGGGGGGCGGCAGGGTCCGCCTGGGGGGAGCCCCCCTTTACGTCTACGCCGTGGGCTTCATGGGGGTGGCCCTGGTGGCCAGCAGCAGCTTCTGCTCCAACCGCATGGGGGCCGCCCTGACCATGGCGGTGTCGGTGGCGGGGCAGATGGCGGCCTCCGCCCTGGTGGACCACTTCGGCCTGTTCGGGGTGCCGGTGATCCGCTGGAACTGGCGGCGGCTGCCCCCCTGCCTGCTCATCCTGGGGGGCCTGGCCCTCATGCTTTGGTAAAGGAGGAAGAAAGATGCCCCTTTTAGTGACCGTCGCCCTGCTCAACGGGGCGGTGAACATCATCAACAAGATGGTCAACGTGGTGGCCAAGCAGTCCCTGGGGATGGCCAACGGGACCCTCATCAACTACCTGGAGGGCACCCTCATCGCCCTGGTCCTGGCCCTGGGGCTGGGGGACCGGCACCTTGTCGACCCGGGGTACCTGGGGAGCATCCCCCTGGTGTACTACCTGGGGGGCTTCTTCGGCCTGGTGGCCATGGTCCTCACCATCAAGGGGATGGAGCGGGTGCCGGTGGCCGTCTCCGCCGTGGTCATCCTGGCGGGGCAGCTCCTGGCCGGCTTCGTCATGGACGCCGCCGCCGGGCGGGTGGGCCCCAAGGAGCTGGCCGGCCTCTGTCTGGTGGGGGTCGGGGTCTGGTGGAACAACCGCCAGAGCCTGGCCGGCGCCCCGGCAAAAGAGGAAACTACAGCTCCAGGGTGATGGTCCGGCCCTCGGGCTCAAACTGCCGCAGGGCCACCCCGGCCATCCGGAACATCCGCTTGGAGGCCACCACGGCGTCGCTGTCGGCGTACTTGTCCGAAAGGTAGATGACCTCCTTGATGCCGCACTGGATGATGGCCTTGGCGCACTCGTTGCAGGGGAAGAGGGTGGCGTAGAGCCGGGCCCCCTTCAGCGACCCGCCGTCGTTGTTGAGGATGGCGTTGAGCTCGGCGTGGCAGACGAAGGCGTACTTGCTCTCCAGAAAGCCCCCCTCCCGGGACCAGGGCATCTCGTCGTCCTCGCAGCCGGTGGGCATCCCGTTGTACCCCACCGAGAGGATGCGGTTGTCCCCGTTGACGATGCAGGCCCCCACCTGGCTGCCCGGGTCCTTGCTCCGCTGGGCGGCCAGAAGGGCCACCCCCATGAAATACTGGTCCCAGTTTATGTAGCCTTGGCGCTTTTTTGTTTCCATCGGAAAGTCCTCCCGTCACTGAAATGGAGAGAGCCCTTGGGAAAGTCCCCAGAGGCCCCTCCGTTTTTTGTTTTGTTTATCCTTCGATCTGGGGGAAGATGCCCCGCTTGGCCGCCATGAGCAGCACCCCCGTCTGGGTCTTGGCGTCGGGGAGCTCCCCGGCCAGGACCATCCTCACCGCCTCCTCCAGGGGGACGGGGACCACGTCCAGAAACTCGTCCCGGTCCAGGTGCTGGCCCCCGGGGGCGGAAAGGCCGTGGGCCTCGTAGACATAGATGCGTTCGGTGCAGTAGGCGGGGGTGGGGATGATCTCGGTGAGCTTGGTGAGATGGTCGGCGGTCCGGCCCGTCTCCTCGGCAAGTTCCCGGGCGGCCGCCGCCATGGGGTCCTCCCCGGGCTCCAGCTTGCCGGCGGGGAGCTCCAGCAGCTCCCGCCCGGCGGCAAAGCGGTACTGCCGCACCAGGAGGATGCGGCCCTCCCCGTCCAGGGCGGCCACGCAGGAGCCCCCGTGGTGGTTCACCACGTCCCGGCGGCTCTCCCCCCCGTCCTCCAGGCGGACCCGGTGGGCGGTGAGGGTGAAGATGCTCCCCCGGTACAATTCCTCTTTTTCCAGTTCCTTCTCAAAGTGAGCCATTTGGTTCTTCCTCCTCGGGATGGTTTTTCCGCCAGGCCAGGTAGCTTTCCAGGATGATGGCGGCGGAGAGGGGGTCCAGGGCGGCCTTGCGCTTCTTCCCCCGGGTGTCGGTGGCGTTGAGGTACCGGGCGGCGGTGACGGTGGTGCCCCGCTCGTCCCAGAGGACCACCGGAAGGCCGGTCTTTTCCCGGAGGAGGGCGGCGAAGTCCCGGCAGGTCTGGGCCCGGGCCCCGGCGGAGCCGTCCATGTTCAGGGGGTGCCCCACCACGATCCGCTCCGCCCTCTGCTCCCGGGCGGCTTGGGCCACCTCCTGGGCCAGCTTTTCGGAGTCCCGCTGTTGGATGGTGCCGATGGGGGAGGCCAGGAACTCCCCGGGGTCGCAGACGGCAAGGCCGGTGCGGGCCTCCCCGTGGTCCACGGCTAGGATCTTCATAGCCGCCACCAAAGGGTCTCCTCGTCCCGGTACTTCTGGAAGCCCAGGCGTTCCAGGATGCGCTGGGAGGGGTAGCTGACCAGGTCGGTCTCGGCGGTGATGTGGGCGATGCCCGGCTGGGAGAGGGCCCAGCGGCAGATGGCCTCCACCGCCTCGGTCATAAAGCCCTGGCGGCGGTAGCCGGTGCCCATGGCGTAGCTGATCTCCAGCTCCCCCTCCCGGTCCGGGGGGCCCTTGAAGCCGGCGGAGCCGATGATGGCCCGGTCCTCCTTGTGGACCAGCATCCAGGGGGCGCAGTAGGGCTGGCGGCGGGGGTCCTCCTCCACCTGGGCCAGGAGCTGCCGGAGGGCCTCCAGGGGGCGCTCCTCCAGGGGGACCCCCCGGTAGGCGCAGCCCAGCTCCCGCTCCAGGGCGGGGAGGTCCTCCACCCAAAGGCGGATCTGCCCCGGGGTGAGGGGAAAGATGTGAAGGCGCGGGGTGTCAATAGATGGCATTTCCTCTACCTCCTTATAGAAACACGATGGTGTCGTTGAGCTTTTGAAGCAGCGCCAGGACGCTGTAGGCCGCCAGGGTGGAGGAACGCTGGTTCTCCCCCGCCTTGGGGTCCACCTGGATGACCGCCTGGCCAAAGGCCCCCTCCAGGCGGATGGTGTGCCGGGGGGCGGAAAGGTCGGGACGGCTGGAGACCGTCACCCGGGTCTCCCCGGGGCCGTTTGCGGCCAGGGCGGCGGCCACCGCCACGTTGACGTTTTTGGGGAACCGGGCGATGGCCTCCCGGGCGGAGCCGGCGAACAGGGGCTCCTCCCGGTCCTCCGGCAGGGGGTAGGGGACCGCCTCCTGGAGGGACCTGGGGGGCTTGTCGTTGGCGATGGTGGCCCGAAGCTCCCCGTGGAGCTTGGCCGCCCGGATGAGGTCGAAGCCCCCGATGGCCCCGGAGGGCAGGTAGACCCGGACCCCCTGCTCCTCCGCCGTCCGGCGGACCTCCTCGCAGAAGCCCTCGTCGGCGAAGGCCCCGATGGAAAGGGGGATGAGGCTCGCCCCCGCCCGGAGGACGGGAAGGGCCAGCTCCCGCAGAGCGGGACCCCCGGCGGCCTCCACCACCAGGTCGGGCTTTTGGGCCAGGAGCTCCCCCAGACCGGCGCAGAAGGTCCCGCCGGTCTCGGCGGCAAGCTGTTTTGCCAGGTCGGCGTCAACGTCGGTGAGCCCCGCCAGGCGGTAGCCGGAGATCAGCCCCCCGGCGATGTCTTGGGCCACGATCCGGCCCAGAAGGCCGCAGCCCACAAGTCCCACGGTCCGGTTTTTCTTCTCCATAGCGATACCCCCCTTATGTGTCCAAAGAGATGTTGTCCCAGTCCTCGCCGCCGTAGCCGATGAGCCAGTTGAGGGCGGCGTGGCGCTCCAGGGCCACATCGGTGTCGATGCCGGCGGGCGGGGGATTCCCGTTGATCCGGGCCTCCTCGGTGGCCCAGCGGATGCGGTAGATCAGGTCGGCCTCGTCCAAGATCTCGCTCTCGGAGCGACGGCGGCTCCAGGAGGCGAACTTCTTGTAGGAACTGGGCCGGACGTTGGGGAAGAACTGGTCCAGCTCCCCCTGGAACTGCCCCCGGGGAATGTCCAGGCCGGGGAGCCGTCCCAGGGCCCAGGCCAGGGGCACGAAAGCCTCCATCCGCCAGGAGGCGGCCTGGATGGTCCGGTCGTCCCCCTCCCCGGCAAGGAGCTTCCGTTCCTCCCGGGAGAGGGCGTCCTCCAGTTCCCAGCTTTGGACGATGGTCAGGAAGTGGTCGGCCACCTCCGGGTAGCGGTCCTTCCCGGCCTCGATGACGTTCCAGGCGCAGACGGCGTCGAAAAAGACGCAGGCGGCCCGCCGGGCGATCTCCTCCCGGGAGCGGACCTTTGCCATCCCCTCCGGCTCGATGCAGGGGAGGTGCTGGATAAAGGGGATGCCCTCCCGCCTTAAAATTTCGATGCTTCGGGCCTTTCTGGCCTCGGCCAGGGCCTGCTGTTCCTGTGTCATGGTGGTGTCCTCCTTTGGTATTCAAGTCGGGAAGAAGGAGAGCTGCTGGCTCTCGTATCCCGCCCGGCTGGCGGCGATGATGTCCTCCATCCGGTACAAAAGCCCCGCCCGGTCGCATTCCCGGGCAAACAGGGCCCAACGCTCTTTTGCTTTGGGGACGGCGCAGGAGTAGCGATCCCCGTAGGTCCTCCGGTAGCGGTCCGCCAGGCCGGGGAACCGTTCCTCCAGCCTTTGGTAGTAGTAGTCCCGCTGGTTCATCCGCAGGGTCATCCCCAGGTAGGTGAACAGGAACCGGGCCCCGGCCTCCTTGGCCGCCCGGACCATGGCCAGGAGGTTCTCCTCGCTGTCGGTGAGGAAGGGCAGGACGGGGGTCATCAGCACCCCGGTGAAGATGCCGGCGGCGGAGAGCTCCCCGATCGCCTGGAGCCGCTTGGAAGGGGGCGGGGCGCAGGGCTCGATGAGGGCCGCCAGCCCGTCGTCCGGGGTGGTGACAGTGACGAGACAGAGGACAGGGGACCGCTCCCCGATCTCCCGGAGGAGGTCGGCGTCCCGGGTGACCAGGGGGCTTTTGGTGGTCACCGAGGCCCCGAAGCCGTAGGCCCACAGCAGCTCCAGGGCGTGGCGGGTGAGGAGGAGCTCCTCCTCGAAGGGGTTGTAGGGGTCGCTCATGGCCCCGGTGCCCACGACGCCGGGCTTTGCCTTCCGGCGCAGGTCGTCCCGGACGATCCGCAAAGCGTCGTCCTTGATCCGCACCCGGTCGAAGTCCTCCACCCCGTAGCAGGCGCTGCGGCTGTCGCAGTAGATGCAGCCGTGGCAGCACCCCCGGTAGAGGTTCATGTTGTAATTGATGCCGAACCACCGGCTCCCCGGGTCATACCCCGAGACGATGGTCTTGGCAGGGACCCGCTCCAGCTCCAAAAGACCGCCCCCTTTGTCTCCCCTTCTATTATCCATGATACAGAGGGAAAATGCAAACCCTTTTTTGCCGGAACCGGGAAAAAGTGGAACTCCTCCCTGGGACTGTATCCCAAAAGCCCCGGCTGCCCATACTCCCGGTGGAAAAAGCAAAGGAGGAACAGAGGATGAAGCGGGAGCATCGGGACTGGCTGTGGGGGTTTTCCACCTCCTTCGGCATCACCTTTCTGGGGATGATGGTGGTGCTGGGGGCGGTGTGCTTTCTGTCCTACTCCAAGGCCCAGGAGAAGGAGACCCAGAAGCAGGAGGCCGCCGCTCTCCGCCGGGAGCCGGACGCCTACCTCCCCGGGGAGGAGGACCGGCTGAACCTCCTGATAGCGGGCCGGGACGGGGAGGGGGCGGAGCCGGACACCTACCTCCTCCTGGGATTCCTCCCCGACCGGGGGAAGATCGCCCTCTGCGTCCTGCCCGCTACCACCTACCTGGAGTACGGCGGCCAGGGGGGGACCCTGGGGCGGCTGTGGCGGCAGGGGGGTCTGGGCTACGCCAAGAAGGGGCTGGGGGACTACCTGGGCATCCCCATCCACCGATGCGCCACGGTGGGCCCGGAGGAGCTGGACGCCCTGATGGCCTGGAGCGGCGGCCTGCTGGACTACGACCTCACCGTGGAGATCGAGGGGGAGGCGGGGGGCCGCAGGCTCTCCATGAGCCGGGGCCGGTGGCAGCTGGACGGCCAGCGTATCTTGGACCTGGCGGCCTACTCCGGCTACAAGGGCGGGGAGCGGGAGCGGTGCGACCGGGCGGCCCTCCTCCTGGCCCGGCTGGTCACCCGGACCCTGCCGGTGTTCCTGGAGGAGGAGAAGGGGGCGGGCTTCACCGAGACGGCCCTTGAGCTGCTGGACACCGACCTTTCCGCCGCCGACTGCCTCCAGCGCAAGGCGGCCCTGGAGTTCCTGGCCCGGCTGGAGCTGCCGGTGGCCTCCACCGTCTTTCTGGAGGGGTCCCTCAGCCGGAACTACACGGTGTACCACCTCACCGACAGCTGCAAGGCCCGGATCGGGGAGGTCTACGGGGAGCCGGGGGCCGAGCCCAAGTGGAAGTTTTCCCCCGGGGAGGAACTCCTGGAGGAGCCGGTGCCGGTGGAGGAGCCGGTGCGGGACGAGGAGAAGCCCCCAAGGGACAGCGGCAGCGGGAGCCGGGTGGTCAAGGACAGCGGCTGGCCGCCGATGCAGGAGCCCGGGGCGCTGGAGCGGCCGGGTCAAGGCTCGGACAGGGGCGGCTGACGAGGGAAAGCGGGGGACAGGCCGGAGGGGGAATATTTTTCTTGCCATCCGCCGAAAAATGTAGTAGGATGGAGAAAGAAAAGGAGGTATCCTTATGCCCAAACAAAACTCCCCCCTCCGCCTTGGGCTATGGCTCGCCATCGCCCTGGCTCTGGGAGGTTCCCTATTATGGCTGGCCCGCCCCCAGACCGGGGAGCGGCTGGTGGCCGCCATCACCGTGGGGGAGGAGACGGTCCGGACCATCGACCTCTCCCGGGCGGAGGACCAGAAGTTCTCCATCCTGGAGGAGACGGGAAAGCCTGTCACCTTCGAGATCAGGGACCACGCCATCCGCTTTCTGGAGTCCGACTGCCCGGATAAGGTCTGCATCAACACCGGCTTTCTGAAAAACGACCTGGACGTGGCCTGCTGTCTCCCCAACCAGACCGCCGTTTTGGTGACAAAAGAAGGCTCGAAGTGAAGTCTCAGGCCCGCCTGCCTCGTTGTACATAGTGGACAGGGGAGAGACCCCGGCCCGCAAAGGAAGGACGGTGCGCTATGAGCCATCTCATCGAGGTAAAGAACGCCTACAAAATTTATAACCCCGGGGAAAACGAGGTCCGGGCCCTGGACGGGGTCTCCCTCACGGTGGATACCGGGGAGTTCGTGGCCATCATCGGCCAGTCGGGGTCGGGGAAGTCCACCCTGATGAACCTGCTGGGGTGCCTGGACGTCTGCACCTCCGGGGAGTACGCCATCAACGGCCAGGACGTCTCCCACCTCTCGGACGACGACCTTTCGGAGATCCGGAACAACGAGATCGGCTTCATCTTCCAGGGGTTCAATTTGATCCCCAGCCTCAACGCCCTGGAGAACGTGGAGCTGCCCCTCATCTACCGGGGCATCAAGCGGGAGGAGCGCCGCCGACTTTCCGCCGCCGCCCTGGAAAAGGTTGGGCTCTCGAAGCGGATGGACCACCGCCCCTCGGAGATGTCCGGGGGCCAGCAGCAGCGGGTGGCCATCGCCCGGGCCATCGCCGCCGCCCCGCCGGTGATCCTGGCCGACGAGCCCACCGGCAACCTGGACAAACGCTCCGGGGCGGACGTCATGGAAATTTTGCGGGGTCTGTGGCGGGAGGGCCGCACCGTCATCCTCATCACCCACGACCCCAAGATCGCCGAGAGCGCCAACCGGGTGGTGACCATCTCCGACGGCAGGATCATCGGGGACGAGCGCCGGGAGGAAACGGTGGCCTAGATCAGATCGAAATCATATCCCATGCCGGAGGGCCCGCCGCCCCCCGGCCTTTTTGTTTTGCCTATAACTTGGGGCTGGAGTTTTCCCGAAAGCTATGTTATAATATCCACAAGACAAAAGGCCCCGGGACTGCCGGGCCCCATCCGTGTTTGAAGGAGTGAACCATTATGACCCTTGGTGAAGTAAAGACCATCCTGGACGCGAAGCTGCTCTGCGGCGAGGAGATGCTGGACCACGACGTGAACACCGCCTGCGGCAGCGACCTGATGAGCGACGTTCTGGCCTTTGTAAAGGACCAGGCGGTGCTCCTCACCGGCCTGATGAACCAGCAGGTGGTCCGCACCGCCGAGATGATGGACATCATCTGCATCATCTTTGTCCGCAGCAAGGAGCCCGCCCCCGAGGTGGTGGAGCTGGCCCGCCAGAAGGACATCGCCGTTATGACCACCACCCACCGGATGTTTACCGCCTGCGGCCTTCTCTTTGGGGCCGGGCTCAACGGGGGGGTACCTATCGAATGAGCGGACTGCACTACCACTACGACGTCCCCGGGGACGACTTTACCCGGGCCGGCGAGGCCTCCGGCGCCATCAAAAGCGCCCTCAAAAAGCTGGGCATCCCCCCCCAGGTGGTGCGCAAGGTGGCCATCGCCATGTACGAGGGGGAGATCAACCTGGTCATCCACGGCG
>CANOCD010000030.1 GCA_947564495.1 uncultured Angelakisella sp.
AACTGGCTGTCGCTCCGTCCCATGGCGGGGGCCTCCCTTTTTTGTTGTACTGATTATACCATTAGGGCAGGGGACAAGTCAAGGAAGGGGTGGGCCCTGGGGCTCAAAATGCTTGGGGGCAAGCATCCTCCGGGCGCCCTCGGCCTTGCAGAGGCGGATGAAATCCTTGGCCAGGGGGGAGGAATCGGCCCCCCGCTGGTAGATGGCGCCGAAGGAGATCTTGGCCACCGGCTCCCCCACGCAGAAGAACTTGAGGGCCTCGGTCCGGGACACCTGGGAGATGTAGTCGTCGGTGATCATGCAGACCCCCAGGCCGGAGGAGGCGTATTCCACGGCGGAAAAGGTGCTTTCGGTGGTGAGGCGGACGTTGGGGACGAACCCCTCCCGGCGGAACACCTCGTCGGCGATGAGGCGCATCCGGCAGTTGCGCTCCTGGAGGATGTAGTCGCACCGGGAAAAGTGGTGGATGTCGATCCAGGGGAAGGGGAGACCCTCCCGGGCCACGCCCCGGCGGGCCAGGGGGTTCTGGGCGGGCACGCTGAGGAGGACGAAGCTCTCCTCGATGACGTCGTACCCCAGGCCGGGGAGCTGGGGGGGCACCGTGGCAAGGCCCAGGTCAAAGACCCGTGTCAGCACCTTCTGCTCCAGTTCGATGGAGAGGGTGTCCACGATGCGGAAGGTTGCCTCGGGGTGCTTCCCCTGGAGCTGCTTGACGATGTCGGGGAGGAGCTTCTGCCAGCCGCTGCGTACCACCCCCACCGAAAGGTGGCCCTTCCGGTCCGCCGCCACCAGGCTCAGTTCCTCCCGGAGCCGCCGGGCAATGTCGGCGATCTGCCGGGCGTGCCGAACGTAAATTTCCCCGGCGGGGGTGAGGGAAAGGCTCCTGCCGCTGCGGAGGAAGAGGGGGAGCCCCAGCCGCTTTTCCAGGTTGGAAAGGTACTTGCTCAAAGCGGGCTGGGAGATATACAGCGCCTGGGCCGCCAGGGAGATGTTGCGGTATTGGGCCACCGCCAGCACGTAGTCCACATCCTTCAGTTCCAACCTCGGTCCCTTCTCTCTCCATCTTCTTCCATAACCCAAAGTTATGATTCGACAATTTTTTGGTATTTGTAATACTTTTCTTTCTATATTACAATAAATACAGAACAAAATCAATAAAAAATCACGGGCAGAAAACAATGGCAGGAATGACGAAGGAAGGGAACAGAGGATGGAACAGTTTTTGCACGTAACGGTAAGCTCCCCAGATCCTTTTGAGAGAGGGCGGCAGTACGGGGAGCAGGCGGCGGCCCTCATCCGCCAAGGCATCCAGGGCTACACCAGGCATTTCCAAAACCTCCTGGGAAAGAGCTGGGAGGAGATCACCCGAAAGTCCGCCTGCTACCTCCCCCTGCTGGAAAGGGATTTCCCCCAAGAGCTGGAGGAGGCCAAAGGGATCGCCACAGGGAGCGGCGTCTCCCTGGAGGAGATCCTGGCCCTCAACTGCCGGTATGAAATTTTGAAGCTGAAAAAGCTCCCCGTCATGGAGTGCACCACCGCCGCCATCCTCCCCGAGGCCACCGGCGGGCCGGTCTACCTGGTGCAGAACTGGGACTACCGCCCCTGGGTCAAGGACCATTCGGTGGTCATCTCCCTGGACGACTGCCAGGGGACCCGTGTCCTGGGCCTCACCGAGGCGGGGCAGCTGGTGCGAAACGGCATGAACAGCCACGGCATCGGCGTCTGCGCCAACAACCTCACCTCCACCCGGGACACCCTGGAGGCCGGGGCCCCCATGACCTTCCTCCGCCGGAAGATCCTCTCCCAGACCTCCTTCCAGGCGGTCCAGGACCTCCTCTGCGGCGCCAAGGTGGGCGTCTCCTGCAACTACATGGCGGCCTCCGCCGAGGGCGAGGCCCAGGACCTGGAGGTCACCCCCGGCAAGGTGTTCCACGTCTACCCGGAAAAGGGCATCATCACCCACGCCAACCACATGGTGGCCGGGGCGGCGGTCTGCACCAACAAGGGGAAGAAGTTCCGGGACAAGATCCTCCGGACCCTGCTGGAGGCCCGCCACGGGACCATCGACCTCCCCTACATCCAGGGCTGCATGGCCAGCCACCAGACCATCCCCGGCCTCCCCGCCACCTTCCCGGAGGCGGACAGCATCGAGGCCGTCTGCACCCACGTCCCCCGGGGGGAGTACGACCCGGACCGGGTGTGGCAGACCATCGCCTCCGCCATCTATGACCTGAAGGGCGGGGTGGCCCACATCTGCAAGGGGAACCCCTGCTCCGGGGAATACGTCACCTACCGGCTATGAGAAGGAAGAAGCGGGAAAAACAGCCGGTCCCCCTTTCCGGGGCGCTGGTGACCATGGCGGCCCTGGCGGCGGTGATGATGACCGGCATCCTCCGGTACAAAGTCAGCCCCCACATCCCCATGCTGGCGGGATGCGCCGTGGCGGCGGCGGTGGCCGCCCTCTGGGGCCACTCCTGGCGGGACATCGAAGGGGGGATGATCGCCGGGATCGACCGGGCCCTCTCCTCCATGATGATCCTCCTTCTCATCGGGGTCTTGATGGGGATCTGGATCCAAGCCGGGGTGGTGCCCGCCATGGTGTACTACGGCCTGGGCATCCTCACCCCTCGGTACTTCCTGGCTACCGCCATGCTCCTCTGCGCTTTGGTCTCCATGGCCCTCAACTCCTGGGGGACCATCGGGACGGTGGGCCTGGCCCTCATGGGGATCTCCGGGGCCCTGGGCGTCCCCGCCCCGGTGGCGGCGGGGGCCATCGTCTCCGGGGCCTACCTGGGGGACAAGATCTCCCCCTTTTCGGACACCTGCAACCTGGCCTCCGCCGTGACCGGGGTGGACATCTTCCAAAACATCACCCGGAACCTCTGGCTCCCCTTCCTGGCCGTGGGCCTGGCGGGGGCGGGTTTCCTGGCGGCGGGGCTGCAATACCAGGGGGAGGCCGGGGGACTGGCCGCCGTGGAGGAGCTTTCCGCCGGGCTGCGCCAGACCTTCGTCATCACCCCCCTGGCGCTGCTGCCGGTGGCGGCCCTGGTGGGCTGCGTCCTCTGCCGGGTCCCCAGCGTCCCCAGCATCGCCATCGGCATCTTCACCGCCTTTTTCCAGGGCCTGTGGATGCAGCGGACCACCATGGGGGAGCTGCTGGCCGCCGGGATGAGCGGCTACCAGGGCACCGGGGGCGTCTCCCCCGGGGTGGACGCCCTGCTGATGACCGGCGGCCTGGAGTCGATGATGAACTCCCTTTCCATGATCCTCTGCGCCATGATGTTCGGCGGTGTCATGGAATGCACCGGCCAGATCGACGCCCTGATGAAGCCCCTTTTGCGCCGGGTCCGGGGCTTCGGGGGGCTGGTGGCCGCCACCGTGGCCAGCTGCGTCGGGGTGAACCTCCTTCTGCCGGAACAGTACATCTCCATAGCGGTGCCCGGGGGCCTGTTCCGCCAAGAGTACGACCGCCACGGCGTCCCCCGGCAGGAGCTGGCCTTCACCCTGGGGGCCGGGGGCTCCTGCACCTCCGCCCTGGTGCCCTGGAACACCTGCGGGGTGTTCATCAGCGGGGTGCTGGGGGTGACCGCCATGGAGTACCTCCCCTTCGCCTTCTACAACCTCCTGCTGCCCCTGCTGACCCTCCTGTGGGCGGCCCTGGCGGGGCGGCGGCATCCCTTCCGCCTTCCGGAGCCCTCTCTTTCTCCTTTTTCCCCAACCGACGAACCGGCAGCCCAGCGGCCGCCTGTCGTATAAAAGCGGACAAGACCCGACCTGCGAAATAAAAATGAAACAGGAGGAAAAAACGATGAAAAGAACTGGAACCATGCGTTTCCTAAGCCTGGCGCTGGCGTTGGCCATGGCCCTCTGCTTTGCGGCCTGCTCCGGCAGCAAGGCCCCCGACCCCTCCACCGCCCCGGCGGAGCCCGCCCCCGGCAGCGAGCCTATGACCGCCCCCCGCCCGGAGGAGACCGGGGAGCCACAGCACGGCGGTTCCCTCAAGGTCACCATCAACGGCGACCCCGGCTCCCTGGACATCATGCTGGAGACCTCCGAGAACACCCAGATCCCCGCCAGCCACATCTTCGAGACAATCCTCACCGCCGATTACGCAGGGAATGTCCACCCCGGCGTCTGCACCTATGAGCAGTCGGCGGACGGCCTCGTCATCACCCTGACCCTGCGGGAGGGCCTCAAGTTCCACAACGGCGACCCGGTGACCATGGAGGACATCCACGCCACCATCGACCGGTGGCTGGGCAGCGTCTCCTTCGCCCAGAACGCCCTTGGCAACAAGCTGGACAACATCCAGTACACCGACACCACCGCCGTCATCACCCTGAAGGAATCGGCGCCCCTGGCGCTCCAGGCCCTTTCCGCCTATGACCGTGGCCCCTACGTCATGCCCAAGTCCATCCTGGAGGCCGCCGGGGACGACAAGATCACCGAGGCCATGGGCTACATCGGCACCGGCCCCTACAAGTTCGTGGAATGGCAGGCCGACCGGCACATCAAGCTGGCCCGGTACGAGGACTACATCGCCACCGGGGTGGAGGCCAGCGGCCTGGCCGGCTCCAAGATGGCCTACGCCGACGAGATCTATGTCATCCCCGTCAAAGACAAGATGACCCGGATCACCGGGGTCCAGACCGGCAGCTACGACGTGGGCATCGGCGTCCCCTCCAACCTCTATGCCCAGCTTTCCGCCGACCCGAACCTCATCGTCTCCATGGCGGACCTGGGGATCAACCCCGGCCTGGTCTTTAACTGCCTGGAGGGCCCCACCACCGACGTCAAGCTCCGCCAGGCCATCCTGGCCTGCCTGGATATGGAGAGCCTGCTCCTGGCCGCCGAGGGGGACGAGAACTTCTACTACCAGAGCCCCTGCTTTATGCCCAAGGCCAGCGCCTTCTACAACGAGGCCGGCCTGGAGAAGTACCGGCAGATCGACCCTGCCGCCGCCAAGGCGCTGCTGGAGGAGTCCAGCTACAACGGCGAGACCCTTGTCTACCTCACCACCAAGGACTACGACTACTTCTACAAGACCGCCCTGCTGGCCTCCGACATGATGCGCCAGATCGGCATCAACGTGGAGCTGACGGTGGTGGACAACGCCACCCTCAACGATATGCGCTCCGACCCCAAGCAGTACAGTATGTTCAGCTGCGGCCTCACCCCCAAGAGCGACCCCACCCAGATCGCCTTCATCGCCTCGGATAAGTGGGCCGGCGGCTACGCCTCGGAGGGCAAGACCGAACTGGTGCGGAAGCTCCTTTCCACCCCTGGCAAGGAGGAGCGGATCGCCCAGTGGAAAGAACTCAGCGAGCTGCTCTACGAGGAGGTCCCGGTCATCACCTTCGGGGAGCGGCGCAACGCCATTGTCACCCGTGATAACATCCACAACATCTTTGACGGCGAAAAGAAATTCTACTGGAACACCTGGATCGGCTGACCGCCGGATGATCGCCCCCGCCGGGGCGGCCCGGAAAGACCGCCCCGGCGGAAAACCCAAACAAGGGGGGAATATCCTTGCTCAACTACACGGTACGCAGACTGATCTCCTCCATCCCGGTCCTGCTCATCGTGGCCGTGATGGTCTTTACCCTCATCCATATGATCCCCGGCAACCCGGCGGCGGTGATGCTGGGGAGCGACGCCACCCAGGAGGAGGTGGACGCCCTCACCCAAAAGCTGGGCCTGGACCAGCCCGTCCCCACCCAGCTGGTCCGCTGGTTCGGCGGGATGCTCCGGGGGGATATGGGGGATTCCATCTACTACGACCGCCCGGTGACCCAGGTCCTGTCGGAACGGCTGGAACCAACCTTCCTCATCGTGGCCTACGCCATCCTGGTGGCCCTGGCCATCGGGGTGCCCCTGGGGGTGCTGGCGGCAGTGAACCACAACGGCCTCTTGGATAAGCTGTGCATGATCCTTTCCATGGTGGGCATCTCCTGTCCCGCCTTCTGGCTGGGCCTCAACCTGGTCATCCTCTTCGCGGTGCAGCGCAATATCTTCCCCTCGGTGGGGTACCTCCCCCTGGCGGAGGGCGGCCTCCTCAGCGCCCTGTACTACATCACCCTGCCCTCCTTCGCCCTGGGGCTCCAGCGTTCGGCCAGCATCGCCCGGGTGACCCGGTCCAGTATGCTGGACGTGCTGAACAACGACTACGTCCGCACCGCCCGGGCCAAGGGCCTGGGGGAGTTCCGGGTCATCGCCAAGCACACCCTGAAAAACGCCATGAACCCCATCCTCACCCAGGTGGGAATGTCCCTGGCCCAGCTCGTCGGCGGCGCCGTGGTCATCGAGACCATCTTCAACATCCCCGGCCTGGGACTTTTGGCCTTCGATTCTCTCAAGCGCCGGGATTACCCCATGATCCAGGGGCACATCCTCTTTGTGGCCCTGGCCTATATCCTCATCAACCTGGTCATCGACCTTCTGTACAAGGTCTTTGATCCCCGGGTGGACTACCATTAAAGGAGGGGCGAGCGGACATGATAAAAAAACTGGCAAGCTGCTGGCGGCGTTACAGCCAGGTCATCCTGGGGGGCGGCCTCTTTCTCCTCATCGTGCTGATGGCGGTCTTCGCCCCCCTCATCGCCACCCACGACCCCGGCGCCTACGCCATGCGGGAGGCCCTTCAGGAGCCCGGCCCGGCCCACCTCTGCGGCACCGACGCCTTCGGCCGGGACGTCTTTTCCCGCATCGTCTACGGGGCCCGGATCTCCCTGACCATCGCCCTGGCGGTGCTGGTGGTCTGCGGGGCGCTGGGGACGGTGCTGGGCCTTCTCTCCGGCTACTACCGTTGGGCGGAGGCCACCATCATGCGGCTGATGGACGGGCTCATGGCCTTTCCCTCCATCCTCCTGGCCCTGGTCATCCTGACGGTGTTCGGCTCAGGCATCCAGAACATCATTCTGGCCCTTTCCATCTCCTACCTTCCCCGGGTCGTTCGCACCATACGGGGGGCGGTCATCTCGGTGAAGGAGTATGAACACGTGGAGGCGGCCCGGGCCATGGGGGCTTCCGACGCCCGGATCATCTTCAAGTACATCCTGCCCCTCTGCGTCTCCCCGCTGATCATCCGCCTCACCCTCATCATGGCCCTCACCGTCCTGTCCGAATCCAGTCTGACCTTCCTGGGGGTGGGCCTTTCCCCGGAGATCCCCAGCTGGGGGAACATCCTCAGCGAGGGGCGGCAGTACATCACCACCTCCCCTTACCTCATCACCCTGCCGGGGCTGGCCATCGTGCTGGCGGTCCTTTCCCTAAATACCCTGGGGGACGGGCTCCGGGACCTGCTGGACCCCAGGCTGAAATAGGAGGCTCGCCATGAAGGAACCGAACATCGTCCTGGAGGCCCGGGACCTCAACGTGGATTTCCACAACCCGGACCGCACCGTAAAGATCGTCAACAACGTCAGCTTTTCCATCGCCCGGGGGGAGACCCTGGGCATCGTGGGGGAGTCGGGCTGCGGCAAGAGCATGACCTCCCTGGCGGTGATGGGCCTGGTCCCCAAGCCGGGGAAGGCCACCGGCCAGGTGCTGCTGGAGGGGACCGACCTCCTGGGGCTGCCGGGGAAGGAGCTGCGGAAGATCCGGGGCAACCGGATCTCCATGATCTTCCAGGAGCCCATGACCAGCCTGAACCCGGTGTTCACCGTGGGGGACCAGCTGATGGAGGTGTTCCGCCTCCACCAGAACGCCTCCAAAGCCGAGGCCCGGGAGAAGGCCATCGAAGCCCTGCGGATGGTGAACATCGCCATGCCGGAACAGCGGTTCGGGGAGTACCCCCACCAGCTTTCCGGCGGGATGCGCCAGCGGGTGATGATCGCCATGGCCCTCTCCTGCGACCCCCAGGTCCTCATCGCCGACGAGCCCACCACCGCCCTGGACGTCACCATCCAGGCCCAGATATTGGAGCTGATGAAGGACCTGAAGGAGCGGCTGGGCACCGCCATCATGCTCATCACCCACGACC
This sequence comes from uncultured Angelakisella sp., assembly GCA_947564495.1. Lineage (GTDB taxonomy): Bacteria > Bacillota > Clostridia > Oscillospirales > Ruminococcaceae > Angelakisella. The sequence goes on from CANOCD010000030.1 coordinate 7,982, forward strand.
TGGGGGTGGTCTCCCAGGTGTGCAGCCGGGTGGTCATCCTCTACTGCGGCCAGGTCATCGAGGAGGCCCCGGTGGAAGAGATCTTCGGGGACCCCCTCCACCCCTACACCCGGGGGCTGCTCCGGAGCCTGCCCGCCATCGGGCGGCGGGAGAAGCTGTACGTCATCCCCGGCAGCGTCCCCGGCGCCCGGGATTTCCCGACCGGCTGCGTCTTTCACCCCCGGTGCGAAAGGGCCTGCGGGCGCTGCCGGGAGGAGGCTCCGCCCTTCTTTGACCGGGGCGGCGGACACCGCTGCAAATGCTGGCTCTACGACACAGGGGAAGGAGGGCTGACCCATGGATGACCGACAGAAAAAGGTACTGCTCCGGGTGCGGGGCCTGAAAAAATGGTTCCCCATCCACCGGGGGATCACCTCCCGGGTGGCGGGCTATGTCAAGGCGGTGGACGACGTCAGCTACGACGTCTACCAGGGGGAGACCCTTGGCCTGGTGGGGGAGTCGGGCTGCGGCAAGACCACCCTGGCCCGGACCTCCCTGCGCCTGCTGGAACCCACCGCCGGGGAGATCCAGTTCGACGGCCAGGATTTCCGGGCCCTGGGCCGCCGGGAGCTGCGCCAGGCCCGGAAGAATATGCAGATCGTCTTCCAGGACCCCTTCGGCTCCCTCCACCCCAAGATGAAGATCGGCCGGATCATCGAGGAGCCCCTCATCATCAGCGGGGTCAAAGACAAGGCCGCCCGGAGAAAGCGGGTGGAGGAGCTCATCGTCCGGGCGGGGCTCAAGACCGAGCACCTGGACCGGTACCCCCACGAATTTTCCGGCGGCCAGCGCCAGCGTGTCGTCATCGCCCGGGCCCTGGCCACCAACCCCAAGCTCATCATCTGCGACGAGCCGGTCTCCGCCCTGGACGTCTCGGTGCGCTCCCAGATCCTCAACCTGCTGGAGGAGCTGCAAGAAAGCCTGGGCCTCACCTACCTGTTCATCAGCCACGACCTTTCGGTGGTGGAGCACATCTGCGACCGTGTAGCGGTGATGTACCTGGGGCAGATGGTGGAGCTGGGCACCCGGGAGCAGATCTACGGCGGGATGCTCCACCCCTACACCAAGGCGCTGCTCTCCGCCATCCCCCTTGCGGGGGGAGAAAAGCGGGAGCGGATCGCCCTGGAGGGGGACATCCCCAGCCCGGCCAAGCCCCCGGAGGGCTGCCGCTTCCACACCCGCTGCCCCTATGTGGCGGAGGTCTGCAAGACGGTCCCGCCCTTCGAGGACGCCGGGGAGGGTCACCGGGTGGCCTGCCACCGCTGGCGGGAGCTGGCGGGAACGAAATAGCCTTTCTCATTTATCCTCATTTCAACACGAGGCAAGGCCGGCGGGGGAGAACCGCCGGCCTTGCCTCGTGCCGGGTCAGAGGGGCTATAGGGTATAAAGTTCGTACTCGTTTTCACAGGGGTTTCCCCAGCAAAGATAGGCGTACCCCCGGTCCAGACAGTAGATGGTGGAGGCGATGGT
>CANOCD010000031.1 GCA_947564495.1 uncultured Angelakisella sp.
GTGTTTGCTCCGTCCATCAATTTTATCTGTGTCATGTTCGGGGGCGGCATGGTCGTCCATCTCTGCTTTAGTGTGCTGATTTTTTCCTTCCGCAAAAAACATCTGCACGCAACATAGGGGGATGGCGGCGGACATTTCAGATTTTTCCGCCCGCCCCCCTTGATTTCTCCCCTCATTCATCGTAAACTGTAAGAGTACATCATCCCATCGATCATCTGGAAGGAGCGACTGCGAAATGGTTTCCAAAGAACTGCAAAAGCGCATCGAGGAGTACGCCGCCGGCTGCCGGGAGGCCCTGGTGCGGGATCTTTCCGCCCTGGTGCAGATCCCCAGCGTCAGCCACTACGGGGCCGACGGACTGCCCTTTGGCAAGGGGGTCGCCAACGCCCTAGACAAGGCCCTGGAGATGGCGGAGGGCTACGGCCTTGCCCCCGAGAACCACGGCTACTGGTACGGCCTGGCCCGGTACGGGGAGGGGGACGCCACCATCGGCCTTTTCTCCCACCTGGACGTGGTGCCGGAGGGCAACAACTGGATCTATTCCCCCTATGAGCCCCTGGAGAAGGACGGGCTCCTCATCGGCCGGGGCAGCACCGACAACAAAAACGCCGCCGTGGTCTGTATGCACGTGATGAAGGGCCTGCGGGAGCTGGGCATCCCCCTGAAAAGCAAGGTCTCCCTCTACTTCGGGTGCAGCGAGGAGACGGGGATGCAGGACATCGAAAAGTTCGTGGAGGAGCAGCCCATGCCCGACTTCTCCATGGTGCCGGATACCAACTTCCCCGTCTGCCACGGGGAGAAGGGCATCCTCTCCTTCCGGGCCGTCTGCCCCGCCCCCTGGGCCAGGATCACCGGCCTGGCCGGAGGGGTGGCCAGCAACGTGGTCCCCGACTCCGCCGCCGCCACCCTGCCCAATGAGCCTGCCCTCCTGGCCGAGGTGAAGGCCGCCGCCGAGAAGGCGGAGGGCATCGCCGTCACCGAGGACGGGGGCTCCATCACCGTCACCGCCACCGGGCGCACCGCCCACGCCGCCCGTCCCCAGAAGGGGGTCAACGCCATCCATCTCCTCCTCCGGTTCCTGGGGGGGATCGAGGGCCTGGGGGCCGACCGGGAAATCTGCGCCTTTGCGGCGGAGACCACCTCCGACTGCTATGGGGAACACCTGGGCATCGCCGCCGAGGACGAGCCCTCGGGGAAGCTCACCTGCATCAGCGGCATCGCCGCCACGGAAAACGGGCACCTGGTGATGCACTACAACGTCCGCTATCCCGTCACCCACAAGGGGGAGCTGGTCAAGGCCGGGCTGGAGGCCACCTTCGGCCCCAAGGGTTGGAAGGTGGAAGACCTCAATGACAGCCTGCCCATGTACCTCCCCGCCGACCACCCCACCGTCCAGGAGCTTTGCCGCATCTACGGCGAGGTCACCGGCAAGGACGCCACCCCCTACGTCATCGGCGGCGGCACCTACGCCCGGCACCTGAAGAACGCCGTGGGCTTCGGCATGGAGACCGACACCTCCACCGGCCTTCCCGACGGCCATGGCCGGGCCCACGAGCCCGACGAGGCCATGATCATCGACGAGATGGTGGACGCCGTGAAGATCTACCTGCTGTCCATCATCGAGATCGACGCCCTGCTCCACAAGTAAGAGCGATCCGTTCAGAGACAAAGCCACACCCCGGGGAAAGCATCCCCGGGGCGTTTTTGCGTCTTTATTCAAAATAGCCGGTCAGGCTCCCCCGCTGGAGGATATGCCCTTCCGCCCGCTTCAGAAAGCGGCCCTTCGTCCCAGGGAACGGCAGGGTGATGGCGCGGTCCAGGGCGTAGACGGTAAAGCGGTAACGGTGCCTCCTGCCCTTGGGGGGCTTGGGGCCTGCGTACCGGTAGAGGCCGTAGCCCAGCCCCTGCCTGGCGTTTTCCAGGCCGGGGATCTTTTTGCCCCCCGGGATGGCCCCGGGAATTTTCGGCCCGGCGGGGAGGTTCCAGACGAGCCAGTGGGTGAAATCACGGAAAAGCGGGTGGGAGATGTCCTCCAGGGTGACGGCCAGGGTCCTGGCCTCCGGGGACAGCCCCCGGATCAAAAACTCGGGGGAACGGTCCTCTCCCCGCCCGGTGTGGACTGTGGGGAACCTTCCCCCGTCCTCCATGCCGGGGCATTCCAGCAGCAGCGTGTCCATCCTTGTGCCTTCCTTTCCTGTCCTTATGCCGGGAACCGGCTCAGGGGGGTGGTCCGCTCCTTTTGGCGATGGAGGAGGACCAGGGTGTCGATCACATCCGCCACCGGGAGGAGCTGGAGGACAAAGTGGATCTTCCCCGGGACCGGGGGCGGCTGGCGGCGAAGCATCTTCACGGCGACACAGCCCACGCAGCCGGTCTCCAGGATGAAGAAGCAGGTGATGGCAACAGGGATGGGGACGAAGATGAGGAAGATCCCCCGGGAGGCCGCTACCATGAGGAACCACACCGCCACGCTGTACAGAAAGTTCAGGACAAAGAAGGGGATGGAGCCCAGTTTAAGGAGTTTCCAGGCCCGGAGGACCAGGGCGGTCTCCCCTCTCCCCCCGGCCCGGGCGGCCATGGCCACCGCCATCCAGCCCAAAAGCTGGCTGATTCCGATGAAGAGCAGATAGAACACAAAGAGACCGTCCCCCCACTTCCCGGCAAAAGGGATGGTCAGGGGAACGGCGACGCTGAGGGCCAGGTGAAGATACATCCCGGCCAGAAAGAGCTTGGCGCTTTTCACGATGTCATCCCCTCTCTGTCATTCCGACACCAGGAAATAGTAGGTGTCGGTGAGACCGGCGGTGTCGGTGAAATCCAGGCGGAAGAGCCCCGGCTCCCCGAAGGTGAGGTCGTGCCGGTCCCCGGCCTTCATAGGCAGGTCATCCTCGGACCACTGGTCGTCCCCGGAAAGGCTCCCCTGGGCAACAGGGATATAGCCGGCTTCGCCCCCCTCCTCCAGGCGGGCAAGGCGGACCAGGACGCCGTCGGCGTAGCATTCCACAAAGTTCTTGGTGTCCTTGGGCACGGTGAGGACGATGGTATCCGCCATCTCCCCGTCCACCGTCAGGATCATGCTGGTCACCTGGACCTGGCTGGAGTCGTAGGCTTCAAAGGCGTAGTCCCCCACGGGAAGGGACTCGGGGAGGTCCAGGCCGGGGATGCCGGTGTGGTCGTGCTCCTGCTCGTACTCCAGGGATTCCGGGGGCGGGCTGGTGGTCTCGGAGGGGGCGGAGGAAGTCTCCCCCTTGGCGGGCCCGCCGCAGGCGGCGAGGAGCAGGAGCAGGGCGAAAGCGGCGGCTGCCGCCTTGGTTCGGTTCAACATTGGTCATGGTTCCTTTCTTAGAAACTGTAGATACTGCTTCTTATTCCAGGGGGACGGCGGAGACGAACCGCCAGCTGCCGTCCTCGTTTTCCGCCATGGTGTAGCGGACGGTGCGGAGCTTCATGGTGCAGAGGGAGTCCCGGTAGAGGGTGACGTCCACCTGGCTCTGTCCCGCCGCCGTCCGGGGTTTTGGGATGAGGGTGTTGTAAAAATTGGCGCCCCGGCCTAAAATGAGGTAGCCTTTCTTCTCCTTGGAGTAGAACTTGGTGCCTCGCCCGTCAACGCCGGTGATGCCGAAGATCTTTTCAATGGCGGTGTCGATCTCCCGGGGGGTAAAGACCATCTCCGGGTCCTCGGGCTGGGTGCGGATCATGGCGTATTCCACCAGGGTCTCCGGGGGGAGTTCCCAGGGGGTGGCGAAGGTCTGCTGGCCGAACCAGTCGATGAAACTGCTTACCGCAATGGCGGGGGCCCACTCCTTCTCATCCACGGGATCGTACCAGCTGGTCTCCAGGTACTGCTCCGACGCCGGGCGGAAATACCAGGCGACGGGCTGCTCGGCGACCCAGCGCATCTCGTTGGTGGAAAGGATCAGCCGGTAATCCCCGGTCCCCTCCGGGAAGTGACCGGCCCCGTCCTCCACCGTGAGGCGGACGGTGTAGTCGCCGTGGCTGTCCAGGTCCTCGGCGGCGGCGGTGATCTCGGCAGAGGTGACCTTCATCTGCTGCCAAACGGTGTTGTTATTGCCGTAGCCGATGGCTTGGCTGATAGCTGAAGCGTCCCCGGCGACGATCCCGGCCAGGAACTCCTCCGCAACCTTCCGGGCCGCCCCGGCGGGGATGGCGGAGTCCTCCCCGGAGCCCTCCCGGAGGAGGGTCCGCCGGGCGTCCTTCCGGGTGCCGTTCAGCCGCCAGCCCCGGGAGGTCTTGGCCATCTCCAGGGTGGTCTCGTAGAGGGAGCCGTCCAGGCCGGTCTCCTCAAAGACGAAGGTGGCGGCGGTGTCGCTCCGGACCCGGAGGACGATGCTGCCCTCCACCGTCTCGTAGGGGAATGCGGCGGTGGCGGTGGCCCGCCACAGGGCCCCGTCCCGGACCTGGAGCCGCTCCCGGCCCTCCCCGTCCACGGCGGAGAGCAGGGCTTTTACCGTCTCGTCCAGGGCGTAGACCTCCTTGAGGCGCTTTTCCAGGTCGGCCCGGGTGGTATAGCCCTGGGTGACCACCGGGGCGTAGTCCCTGGGGTCCAGTTCCCCCAGGGCCTCCAGGTCCACCTCCAGGCCGTCGCCGAAGATGAGGTAATCCACCTGGTAGTCCGCCGCCAGCAGCTCCTCAAAGGCCGCCGTCACCGACTGGTCGGTGTCAGCCTTGGGGGCGCTGTCACAGGCGGGGAGCAGGGCCAGGGCGATAATCAGCGCAAAGCAGAGAACACGGGAAATGGCTTTTTGCAGGGTCACAGGCTCATTCCTCCTTTTCCCCTATTATACCCCAACCCGGGGGCTTCGTCAATTTTCCCCGGGAACGGGGACGGCCCGCAAAAATTTGATGGGGATGCCCTGAGCCATGAACATCTCCTCGTGCTCGGTGGGGATGTTGTCCGCCAGGGCCTGGGCGGCCAGGTCCCAGGTGACATACTCCGCCCGGAACCCGGCGGCGGGGAGGTACTCCTCCAGGGTCTCCCGGAACAGCTCCTCGTCGTCGGTCTTGAACCAGAGCCGGGCCCCGGGGGCCATCCACCGGCGGTAACTTGCCAGCTGCCGGGTGTGGGTGAGGCGGTGCTTCTTGCTCCCCGGCTTGGGCCAGGGGTTGCAGAAGTTGACGTAGACCCGCTCCACCCGGTCGGTCTCCCCGAAGATCAGGTGCAGCCGCTCGATGTCCCAGGAGAGGAGGAGGACGTTGTCCACCGGCGCCTCCCCCCGGCCGGCGGCGGCCAGGGCGGCCTCCACCTTTCGCTTTGCCAGGACCAGCACCTCGCTTTTCAGGTCGATGCCGATGAAGTTCAGCTCCGGGTGATCGGCGGCCTGCCGGGCCAGAAAGCCCCCCTTGCCGCACCCCAGCTCCAGGTGGATGGGGGCGCTCCGGGGGAAGGCGGCGGCCCAGCGGTCCCGGAGGGACTGGGGGTCATCCACAAAAAAGGGGCAGGCGGCAAGCTCCGGCCTGGCCCAGGGTTTTCTTCTCAGACGCATTTCTAGGCTCCCTGCTTCTTCTTTTTCTTGGCTTTTGTCCCCTCCTCGGGCTGGGGGATGGTATCCAGGATTCGTTCCGCCAGCAGCAGGTCCCGCTGGGCCCGCACCGCCAGCTGGGCCACCAGGGCGGCCTTGGCCCGGCCCGGGTCCTCCTCCTCGTCCAGGGCGGAAAGGAGCCCCTCGGCCACCTCCGGGGTCCTGGCGAAAGCCTCCCCCTGGGCCTCCAGGAACAGGTCGTAGAGCCGCCCGGTCTCCTCCTCCCCGGCCACCGGGGCCAGCCACTTCCCCAGGTCCTGGATGGTGAAAAGCCGCTTCAGCTGGCAGACCAGGGCCAGGGTCATCACGTGGACCCGGCTGTACCGCTTGGCCTCCGGGGGCGGCAGCAGCCCCGCCTTGCTGTAGTTATTGACCATGGACTTGGTGACGAAGGGGGCGTCCCCCTCCCGGCAGAAAAAGCCCAGACGCTTGTCCAGGTAGGTGGTCAGCTGGTCCATGTAGATCTCCAGGTCGGGGATCTCCCCCCGGCCGATCTGGGGGGCCCGGGCCAGTCTCCCGGCCAGCTCCCGGATCTCGTCCTTCCATTGCGGCATGACAAATCGCCTCCTGGGATGTATTATACCGCTTTTTCCGGTCCTCCGCAATAGCTTTTGTCGTTCTCAAAAAAGAAGCGGCCCCGCCGGTTCATCCCGGAAAGGGCCGCTTTATACTTTCGATCAAATGCCCATGTCGTCCTTACTGACCCACCGCACCAGGTAGTTGAGCACCACCACGATGGTCACAAGCACCACCGCCAAAGCGGCGGTGAGGAGGATCTTCCCCTCCTCCTGGGTGGAAAAGACCACGGTGCCCACCGTCTCGCTGCCCACGCTCCACAGCAGGGAGGAGAGGGTGATCTCCGACAAGGTGGGGGCCACCACCAGGAAGAAGGAGCCGAAGAGACTGGGCTTCAGCAGGGGGAGCATGATGCTGGAAAAGGCTTTCAGGTGGCTGGCCCCGGCGATCCGGGATGCCTCCTCCAAGGAGCCGTCGATCTGGGTGATGGCCCCGGAGATATTGTTGTACCCCAGGTTCATGAACCGGGCCACGTAGGCCACCAGCAAGATCCAGATGGTCCCGTAGAGCCGGATTCCCGTCACCGGCAGGGGCTGGGCGAAGGCCAGGATCATGGCCAGGGCGATGATGGTCCCCGGGACGGCGTAGGGCACCGTCACCATGGTCTGCATCAGCCGGACCCCCCAGAACTTCCGGATGCCACCCCGGATGGCCACATAGGCCACCGCCAGGGCCACGACAGTGACGATGACCCCCGAGGCCGCCGACAGGAACAGGCTGTTCTGGAAGGCCCGGCGGATGTTCCGGATGGAGAGGAGCCGGGCGAAGTTCCGGAAGGTGGCGTTTCCCGGCCCGAATGGCAGGCCGAAGGTCTTGGTAAAGGCGGTGGCAAGGGTGGCCAGGACGGGGGCCAGGGTGGTCACCGAAAAGACAACGACCAGAAAGGCGAAGAGGCCCCACCTGGCCTTTCCCAGGGGGGTGGGCTGGACCGGGGCGCTTTTGCCGCTGACCACCACGTACTTCTGGGCCGCCAGCACCCGGTCGTAGAGGGCCAGACCCCCCAGGCCGAAGAGGGCCAGCAGCAGGGAGTAGGCCGCCGCCAGCTGGAGATTCCCCGGCAGGTCGGGGCGGTTGATGATGGCGTAGATCTGGGTGGTCATCAGGCGGATCTGGTTGGGGGCCCCCAGGACGGCGGAGACCCCGAAGTCCGCCAGGATGAACATGAACACCAGCAGGGTGGCCCCCAGGATGGAGGGGGTCAGCAGGGGGAGGGTCACGTCCCGGAGGGTCCGCCAGGGGCTGGCTCCGGAGACCCGGGCTGCCTCCTCCACGGCGGCGTTCACCTTCTTCATGGCGGGGAGGACCACCACGTAGGGGACGGCGTACCGGTAGATGGTCATCACAAAGACCATCCCCCCCAGGCTGTAGAGGTCCACCAGGGGCCAGGCCGCCCCGGTGACCGACTGCCACAGCTGGTTGAAGAAGCCCACCGGCCCCAGAAGGAAGGTCCAGGAGATGGCCCCGATGAAGGGGGGGATGAGGTAGGGGATGGCCAGGAGGGACCGCCACAGCCCCCGCCCGGGGACGTCGGTGCGGACCACGGCCCAGGCCAAAAAGACCCCCAGGGCGGTGGAAAGCAGGGTGCTGGGGAACACCACCTTGACGGTGTTCAGGACGCTGACCCCGATGGCCTTGTCCTGGAACACCGCCAGGTAGTTCCCCAGGCCGAAGCCCCCGGGGGTCTTAAAGCTGCTGAGGATGAGCATCACCGAGGGGTAGACCACGGCGAAGGCCAGCACCGCCGCCGTGGCCACCCAAATGAGGGTGGGGGCCAGCTCTCGAGGCTGGACCCCCTCCCCACGCCGGTGGATGGAAAAGTGACGGGGGGAACGTTGTTTCATGGCCGGTTCATTCCCCGAAGATGGAGGCGAATCTCTCCCGCAGAGCGGCGGAGTTTTCGGTGAAGTCCTGGAGGTTCAGTTTCACCGTCTTGATGTCAGCCACCGCCGGGGCCCCCTCCGGGACCCCCACCGAGGGGTCCACCGGGATGTAGCCCTGTTCCACAAAGAACTTCTGGGCGTCCTCGGTGAGGAGGTAATCCAGGAAGGCTTCGCAGGCGGCCTGGTTCTCCTCCGCCACGGTGGAGAGGATGGCCACCGGGGTGGGGACCATCACCGCCCCGGTCTCGGGCCAGACACACTCCACCGGGGAGCCCTCGTTGGCGGCGTTCCGAGCCATAAAGTCCACGATGGAAACGGCGGCGTACTCCCCCGACGCCACCTTGGTCTGGAGGTTGCCGTTGGACTGCTCGAACTTGACGTCGTTGGCCTTCATGTCCTCATAGAGCTTCCAGCCGGGGCCCTCCTCCCCCACCAATCCAACCAGGGTGGTGAAGGCGCCGCCGGAGTAGCTGGGGTTGGCCATGGCGAAGCGGCCCGAGAGCTCGGGTTTCGTGAGGTCCTCCCAGTCCTTGATCTCCACATCGCACTTGAGGGTATTGGTGGCGATGATGTTGAAGATCTGGCGGACCTCCCAGGCCATGCCGTCGTTGTAGTTGAAGGAGGGGTCGATCTTCTCCGCCCCCTTGGGGGTGTAGCGGCGGAGCAGCCCTTCCTTGTCCAGCTGGTTCATGTATCCGATGTCCGCAAACCAGATGATGTCCGCGTCGGTGCTGCCGGTCTCCAGCTCGGTGTCGATCTTGGAGATGACGGCCCCCGTGCCGGAGCGGAACAGCTCGTAGGTGATCCCCGGGTTCTTGCCGACGAAATCCTCCAGCATATCGGTGACAAGATCCTGGGGTTCCGAAGTGTAGACGGTGATCTTGCCGGTCACCGCCTCCGTCTCCGGCTGGGTTTGGCTCTGGATAGGGACGCTGCTGCCCTGGGATGCGGAAGAGGGTCCTGTTTTTTCAGAACAGCCCGCAGCCGCGGCCAGGGTCAGCATCCCCGCCAGAGCCAGGGAAACTGCTTTCCTTGTGGCTCTTCGCATATGGATGCCTCCTAAAATAAAGTATCCCCTTCCCCTTGGGAAAGAGGACCGCATTTATTATACCATCTTTTCCCTACCGGAGGTGTGTACGAATTTTGAACTTTGCGGGCCTGCGCCCGCTGGCACACCCTACGAAAGATCGTGCCGGGACTTGGCTCCTGCCTGGAGTCCTGTGTCGTGCAGGGCGGAACGCTGCAACCTATCTTTTCTAGGTCGTAGTTATTTCATTATATCTTTTTCCAGGCTCCTGTTGACGAAAGACGCCTCTTGCCAGGCCAGCAGAATATTTAGGCTGCCCGGGGACACGGGCCGTGGCGGTCCGGTCTCCGGGCAGGTTCCTTTTCTTGTTTGCGGGGTCAGTTCAGCCCCTTCATGGTCAAGGAGACACGCTTTCTCCGGGTGTCCACCTCCAGCACCTTGACCT
>CANOCD010000032.1 GCA_947564495.1 uncultured Angelakisella sp.
AGCTGTGGTGGCCCCACAACGAGATCCTCATCGCCTCCATGATGCTCTACCGGGATACCGGGGAGGAGAAGTATCTCGACTGGTTCCAGAAGACCAAGGACTACTGCCAGAAGCACTTTGCCGACCCGGAATACGGCGAGTGGTACGGGTACCTCCGCCGGGACGGCCTGCCCACCATGCCCTCCACCAAGGGCTCCACCTTCAAGGGCCCCTTCCACCTCCCCCGCAGCCTCATGCTGGTGGATCAGATGACCTCCGGCCTGCTGGGCGAAGAAGTGAAACCGCTGTAAGAACCTGTTCAGCATCTCCCCGCCCCGCCGATCTCCTCAACCATTCTACTCCACGGAGGGCGATGTTATGAAAGAAACCAGCGTCCAGGGGCGGATCAACGCCGCCTACTACAAGCTCACCGCCTCGGAAAAGAAGGTGGCGGACTACCTCATGGGGCACCTCCAGGAGGCCCAGTTCCTCTCCATCTCGGAGCTGGCGGAGAACTGCGGGGTGGCGGAGGCCACCATCTCCCGGTTCTGCCGCCGCCTGGGATACGGGGGGTACTCCGCCTTTAAGCTGGCCATCGCCAAATCCGCCGTCCGCTCCGCCCCGGTGGAGGGGGTCCGGGGGGAGGTCTCCCCCGAGGACACCCCCCGGGGGATGGGGGAGAAGCTGCTCCACGCCAACACCAAGGCCATGGCCCAGACCCTGGAGCTGCTGAACCCCGCCGCCCTGGAGCGGGCCGCCCGGCTGCTGGCGGGGGCCCGGGGGGTGTACTGCATGGGCCAGGGGGGCTCCATGATCCTGGCCATGGAGGCGGCCCACCTTTTCTCCACCTGCTGGCCCCATTACCACGCCGTCCAGGGGTCCCACCTCCAGGCCATCACGGCGGCGCTGCTGGGCAAAGAGGACGTGCTGCTCTTCTTCTCCTACTCCGGGTCCACCCGGGACATTCTGGACCTGATGAAGGTGGCCGGGGGGCGGGGGTGCCGGGTCATTCTCATCACCCGGTTCCCCAAGTCCCCGGGGGCGGCTTTGGCGGATGTGGTGCTGCAATGCGGCAGCGACGAGGCGCCCCTTCAGATGGGGACGGTGCCGGCGAGGATCAGCCAGCTTTTCCTGGTGGACCTGCTCTTCAACGAGGTCTGCCGGCGGGATCTGGAGACGGCGATGGCCAATCGGGAGCAGACGGCCAGCGCCCTGGCGGTGAAGCATATTTGAGTTTCGGGCCAGGCCGCCCGTGGTGGAAAGCAGAATGTAAAGTTCAGGGCCGCCCCTTTCAAGGGGCGGCCCTGACTTTGCCTGTCTCGGTTTTTATCTTCTCTTTGGTATCACTGAAAAGTCACCAGCTCCGGCAGTTCCCCGCCCATAAGCGGCCGGACCCACCGCAGGTACGCCTCGGTGACCCCGTTCCCCGCCTCGTTGATGTACTCCTCCGGCATCTTCCGCTCGGTGAGCATCACCTCCCGGATGGGCGCCAGGAAGATCTCGCTTTGGTAGGGCTGGTCGCTCACCCGCCGGAAGGCGGGCATCACCCCGGTCTGGCCCTCCAGCACCGCCCGGACCGCCGCCCGCCCGGCCTCCTGGGCCTCTTGGCAGTCGACCTCCGAGCGCCAGTGGATGCTGCTGCGGTTCATAAGCCCCGGCTTCTCGCTCCGGGCCTTGATGCCCAGCTCCTTGATGACCAGCTGGGCCAGGTGGGCCGAAATGTCCCCGAAGTAGGTGGACCGCCCCGTCTGGAAGATGGGCGGCACCAGGGGCTTGCCCCCCGGCCCGTGGAGCCCTTCGCTGACCACCGCCACGACCCCCTTGCCCCGGGCCCATTGTTCCTCCACGTCCCGGAGGAAGGCGGCTTCGTCAAAGTCCCGCTCCGGCAGGTAGATGAGGTCGGGGCCGATCTCCTCGTCCTGGCGGGCCAGGGCCGCCGCCGCCGTGATCCACCCGGCGTTGCGCCCCATGGCCTCCACCACGGAGACGTGGATGGGCAGGGAGCGGACGTCGGCGCAGATCTCCCGCACCGTACCGGCGATGTAACGGGCGGCGCTGGCAAAGCCCGGGGCGTGGTCGGTGACCGCCAGGTCGTTGTCCACCGTCTTGGGGATGCCCGCCACCAGCACCGGGGTCCCGGCGGCTGTACAGGCTTCGTAGATCTTGCCGCAGGTGTCCATGGTGCCGTTGCCCCCGTTGCAGAGGAGGTATTGGAACCCGTTCTTGGCGATGACCTCCGCCGCCCTGGCGTACTCCGGGGCCTCCATGGCGTCCCGGGAGGTGCCGATGGCCGAGCCTGGGGTCTGGAGCAGCAGCTCCAGCCGGGCGGCGGGGAGGGTGTCCAGCCGGACGAACTTTTCCGCCAGCAGGCCGCCCATGCCGCCGATGGCTCCGTAGACCCCGTCCACTTTGCCGCTTTCCATGGCCTCACGGACCGCCCCGTAGAGGGAGCAGTTCATCACCGCCGTGGGGCCGCCGCCGTGGACCAGAAGGAGTTTCCCCGCCATCTCAGACCCCCTCCTTGTACCGCCGGATCATCGTCTCCAGGGTGTCCATCCGGACCAGGGGATACCGGCCCACCGAGCCGAACTCCACGATGAGGGTGCCCACCGCCTCTTTGACGCCCCGTTCGATGGCGTCGGTGAGCTTCCGGAGGGCCTCCCCTTCGCCGGTGCCGTACATCACGGTGTCCATGACAGGGGGCAGGAAGGCCCGGGGGTCAAAGGCGGCCCGCTTCTCGTCCAGCAGGGTCCAGACAGGGCCGATCTTGGGGTCCGCTTTCAGCTCCGGGAAATCCCGGAACAGCTCCCGGAGGTTCCGTGTCACCGCCAGGCGGATGTCGGTATCCACGTTGATCTTCCGGATGCCGCAGGGGATGGCGGCCTTCAGCTCCTCCTTGGAGATGCCGTAGGCGTTGGTGATCTCCCCGCCCAGGGCGTTGATCTCCTGGACGATGTACTGGGGGACGGTGGAGGAGCCGTGGGAGACCAGGAAGGCGTGGATGCCCTCGTGGCTCATGCACTCCCGGATGGCAACAGGGATCTCACGGCGGAGCTTCACGTCCTTGCCCTTGCTGGCCCCGTGCATGGTGCCGTAGCTGATAGCCAGGGCGTCCACCCCGGTCTTTTTCAGAAAGTCCACGGCGGTGAGGGGGTTGGTGTAGGTGGAATTGGCGGCGAAAACGTGGTCCTCCACCCCGGCCAGAACACCCAATTCACCCTCCACGCTGACGCCACGGGGATGGGCGTACTTGACCACCTCCCGGGTCAGCTCAACATTCTCCTCGTAGGGGAGGGAGGACCCGTCGATCATCACCGAGGTGTAGCCCCCCTCGATGGCGGCCACGCAGGAGTCGAAATCCCGGCCGTGGTCCAGGTGGAGGACCACGGGGACGGGGCTCGTCTCCCCGTATTTGCGGACGGCGTCGGCAATGTTCTTGGCGCCCTTTCTCTTGTCCTCCAGGGTGCCGTTCTGGAAGTCGGCCCGGCCCCCCATAAAGGCGTTGGCCAGGTCCGCCCCCTGGAGGATGGCGGGGGAGCGGAGCATTTCATGGACCTCGATGACTGCCTTGGCCTGGCAGACGGCGTTGACGTTAAAGGCCCCCTGGGCGTATCCGTGGGCCTCGGCGGCCTCCAAAACGGGACGAAGCGGAACGAGCGGCATAGTGAAAACTCCTTTCTAAACGGTTCGGCTCACGCCTTTGGCTTGCCCAAAAGGGCGAACATCTGGTGCTTGTAGGCTTCCACCCCGGGCTGGTCAAAGGGGTTCACCCCCAGCAGCTCGCAGGAGAGGTAGCAGGAAAAGATGAAGTAGTAGTAGAGCTGCCCCAGGGTCCGGGCGTCGATGGCCGGGATGGAGAAGCCAAGGCAGGGGATGCCCCGGTCGCTGTGGGCGGCGAAGGTGCCCTTCCGGGCGGCCTCGTTGATGTCCCAGAAGTCCTTGCCGGTGAGATAGTCGAAGTAGTCCTTTTTGGGTTCCGGGGGGAGGATCACCGAGGCGTCCCGCTGGCGGATCTCCAGGAAGGTCTCAAAGAGGATGGGCCGCCCCTGCTGGACGTACTGCCCCACGGCGTGGAGGTCCTCCGAGTTGCTGGAGACGATGGGGTAGAGGGCGGTGTCCTCCTTGCCCTCGCTTTCGGCGAAGGTCTGGACCCACCACTTGGCGAAGTAATCCAGCCTCGGCTCGAAGAAGGAGAGCATCTCCAGGGCGTAGCCCTTTTCCAGCATGAGTTTCCGGAGGACGGCGTACCGGAGGGCGATGTTCTCTTCCGCCGGCTCGGAGAAGATCCGGTCCCGCATCTGGCGCATCCCGGCGGTGACGGCGGCGATGTCCACCCCGGCCACCGCCATGGGGAAGAGCCCCACGTCGGAGAGGACCGAGAACCTCCCCCCCACCCGCTCCGGGAAGGTGAGGAAGGTGTAGCCGTGGTCCTTGCAGAGCTGGTGGAGGGTGCTGCCCGGGGTGCCGGTGGCGAAGATCCGCCTGGCGGCCTCGGCTTCGCCGTACCGCTTTTCCAGGTACTGGCGCAGCACCCGGAAGGCGATGCCCGGCTCCAGTGTCTCGAAGTTTTTGGCGATGCAGTCGATGTACACCGACTGGTAATGGTCCAGCCGCTCCAGGGTGTCGGCCATCTCCCGGGCGGAGATGGTGTTCCCCGCCCAGAGCATCGCCGGGCCGTCCTTGGGCCGCAGGGCCTTGATGGCCGCCCGGGAGGACTGGTTGGAGCCCCCGATGCCGATGGTGACAAAGGCGTCGGCGTCCTTCCGGACCCGGTCCGCCTCCTGCTGGAGGAAGGCCACCCGGTCCGGTCCGGCGTGTTCGTCCACGGTCCGCCAGCCGGTGAAATCGTGGTATTTGGGGTCCCCCTCCACCGCCCGCCGAAGGATGGGCTCCGCCTGGCGGCACCGCTCCTCCAGCTCTCCGGGGTTCAGGACCCCGCCCTTGTCCACAAAGGAAAGGGTGATGGTCTGGTCCATGTCGTTTCCCTCCTTATCGTCTGTAGACCTCCTGGCCCCCAACAAAGGTGGCCAGGACGGCAAGGTCTTTGTCCACCAACACAAGGTCGGCGTCCATCCCCGGGGCCAGGGAGCCCTTCTTGTTCCAGCCCATGAGGGCCGCCGGGTTCTTGGTCATCAGCTCCGCAGCCTTTTCCGGGTCGGCCCCGGTCCACTCCACGATCTTGCCCAGGGCCCGAATGAGGGTGAGGGTGGAGCCGGCCCGGACGCCATTGGGGAGCTTGGCGTCCCCGTCCTCCACGATGACGTCGTTGACCCCCAGCTTGTAGTTGCCGTCGGGGAGCCCGGCGGCCATGATGGAATCGGTGATGGCCACCACCTTGTCCCAGCCCTTGGCCTTGAGGTAGAGCCGCACCGTCCCCGGGTGGAGGTGCCGCCCGTCGCAGATGGCCTCCACCCAGCAGCCGCTCTCCAGGGCCACCCCCCAGATGGCGGGGTCGTGCTGGTGGAAAAGCCGCTCGGCGTTGCCCAGGTGGGTGGCGGCGGTGACCCCGGCCCTGACAGCGGCCTGGGAGACGTCGTACCCGGCGGCGCTGTGGCCCATGGCCACGGTGACGCCCAGCTCCCGGAGGGCGGGGACGATCTCCACCGCCCCGGGGATCTCGGGGGAGAGGGTGAGGTAGGTGACGTGGCCCCCGGCGGCCTCCTGGTACTCCCGGAAGAGGCCGATGTCCGCCTCCTTCATCAGCAGGTGTTCCGGCATGGCACCCTTGTACTCGGTGGAAAGGCAGGGGCCCTCCAGGTGGATGCCCAGCAGGGCCGCCCCGCCGCTCCCTTTTTCGATGACCTCCCGGGCGGCGGCGATGGCCTTTAACGTCTGCTCCTTGGTGTCAGTGAGGATGGAGCACTGCCAGCCGGTGACCCCCTGGGTGGCGAAGAACCGGCTGATGGCCCGCAGCCCCTCCGGGTCGGCGGCGTTGACGTCCACCCCGGCGGCGCCGTGGGTGTGGAGGTCCAGAAAGCCGGGGAGGGCCAGGGCCCCTTCCCCGTCCAGGGCGGGGAGGCCCTTCTGGTCATCAGTTCCCATGGCGGTGATGACCCCGTCCTCCACCGCAAGGGAGGAGGGCTCCCCGTGGAGCCGGATGTTTTTGAGATAAAAGCTGTTCATTGGCGTTTCCTCCCTTTACCGGGGTTTCTGGGCGGCCACCCCGTTGACGATGAGCAGGGCGTCGGGGTGGTTCTGGGCCAGGGTCACAGGGAAGGCGCTGGTGACCTCCCCGTAGGCGGCCCGGCGGCAGACGGCCCGGTGCCAGTCCCGGAACACCCCCAGGCGGAGGCGCTTGGCCCCCAAAATTTGCTTCATGCCGATGGTGACGCACCGCTTGGGCATCTCCTCCAGGGCGCCCCCCAGGTCCCCCACGCAGTTGGTGGCCCGGGTCTCCGGGGCGATGTCCAGGACCCGGGTGGGGAGCCGGGCGAACTGCTCCGGGGTCAGCTCCGGCTGGGGCTCGTTAAAGGCCAGGTGCCCGGTGATGCCGATGCCCCCGAAGCAGGCGTCGGCGCCCCCCAGCTCCTCCAGCAGGCGGTCCCCCTTGGCGGGGTCGGCGGGGTCGGGGAAGATCCTCTGGTTTTCCGGCATGACCAGCTCGGGCCTGATCTGGGAGTAGACCACCCGGTCCATGAACCCCCGGAAGGAAAGGGGGTCCTCCTTGGAGATCCAGTTCCCGCCGTCATCCAGGTATTCGTCCATGTTGAAGAACCAGCAGTTTTTGAGGCTCAGGCCCTCCTCGTTCACCAGCCGGACGAAGATGGGGTACTGCCCCACCGGTCCCACCGGGACAATGAACACCGTCTTTTCTCCCCGGCTGTTGTGGTCCCGGATGATGGAGGTCATCTCCAGGGCCAGCTGGTAAAAGGTCTCTCCCGAATCCCCGGTCCGCAGGATGGGGATCTTGGCGTCCCGGCCCAGCTCCTGGGGGGACAGTTCGTAGTAATCACGCATCGTTTTTACCTCCTATTGGAAAAGATGCTCCAGCCCCATTTGGCGGAGCATGGCGACGATCTCTTTGGTGCGGGTGCAGCCGAATTTTCCCAGCAGCCCCTTGATCTGGGTCTTGACGGTGACCAGCTCCACGCACCGCTCCTTGGCGATCTCCTGGACCTTCAGGCCCTTTAGGAGCAGCCGGACCAGCTCCCGCTCGGCGGGGGTGAGCCGGGCCACGTTGCTGATGAAGAAGATGAGGGAGCGTTCGCTCTGGCGCAGGCGGCTGTACTCCCGCATCACCACCTGCTGGACACGCTGGTCCAGGGCGGTCTCCCCCCGGTAAGCCTTGCGGATGTGGTCCAGGACCACCCCGTCCTCGCAGCCCTTGACGATGTAGTCCACCGCCCCGCTGGCCATGGCGCTGATGATGATCTCCTCGGTCTCGTGGGCGGTGAGGAAGAGGATCTTCACCTCCGGCTTCTGCTGGTGGATGGCCTCGGCGGCCAGGATGCCGGCGTTCATCGTCTCCATCTCGATGTCCATGAGGATGACGTCGCAGTCCTGCTCCAGGGCCAGGCGGGTGATCTCCTGGCCGGTGAGGGCGGCGCCCGCCACCTCCATGTCCCCGGCCCGGCTCACGATGTCACAGAAGTCCTCCTGGAGGAGGGGGATGTCCTCGGCGATCATCACCCGTATCTTGTCTGACATTTCATCACCCCCGTCGCCCGGCGCCGTAAAGGGGCAGCATGATGAGAAAACTGCTGCCCTCCCCCGGCCGGCTCTCCAGGCGGAGGCGGCCGAAGTGGCTCCTTACGATGCGCCGGACATAGTAAAGGCCCATGCCCCAGTTGTAGTTGGTGTTCTTGCTGGTGAAGAAGGGGTCGTAGATCTTCCCCTGGACCTCCGGGGGGATGCCCCCGCCGTTGTCCCGGACCTCCAGCACCGTCCAAAGGCGCTCCTCCCGGACGATGAAGTCCAGCCGGGGTTCCCGCCCCGCCAGGAGGGCGGCTTCGCAGCCGTTGGTGAGGAGGTTGTAGACCGCCTCGCTGAGGGGTCCCGGGTCGGCCAGGAGAAGGCGGTCGGTGCCCAGCTCCAGGGAGACGGGCACCTCGGGGTACTTGCCGTGGAAGCGGTCCACCGCCCCGGCGGCCACCTCCGAGACCCGGGCCGGGGCCAGGGAAAGGGCGCTGTTCTTCACCGTCCGGTAGAGCTCGTCCATCCGGGAGAGCATCCCCTCGTTCAGGTCCCGAAGGGCCCGGGCGCAGTCTTTGATCTGCACAAGGTCCGGCTCCTCCGCCTCCAGGGCCCGGGAGAGCTTTTTGTGGAGCACCCGGCTGGAGAGGAGCTGGTTCTTGATGCCGTGGACAAAGACCGAGACCCCGGTGCCGGCGGCGTCGAACTTCCTCTGGAGGGAGATCTCCTCCCGGTCCTCGGCGTAGTCCATCTGGGCGTAGCGGACCATGCCGTAGCCGCCAAGACCCACGAACAAAAGGGTGCAGACCCCCAGGATGACCCAGCCCACCGCCGTCATGGAGGGGCTGATGTAGCTGGAAAGCCCCAGGCGGATGTACTCCCCCATGAACATATTGTAGATCTGGGCCGGGTCCTTGGCGGCGTAGAGAAGGTAGAGGGCGGTGATGCCGGTGGCCGAAAGGAGGAGGCAGCCGTTGATCCGTTTGAAGAAGGGCATGGTGGTGGCGTGGTACTCCTGGAACATGAGCAGCAGCCCCGCCGCCAGGTAGGCCACGATCCAGACCATGGAGAGGGGGAGCATGGCGGTGAGGAGCCAGAACCGCCCCCGGACCAGGGCGTAAAAGACGGCGGGGAAGTAGTACACCAGGAAGAGGGCGGGGATCACCGCCGAAAGCCGCCGGATGGTCTTGAGCCTCCGGCGGACCCAGGGGATCATGCTGGTCTCCAGCCCCACCTGGAGCAGGAACCAGGGGAAAAGGGTGCGCCCCAACGCCACCAGGTATCCCAGCCGGGACATGGAGATGGGCCGCAGCTGGAGCCACCGCTGGATCTGGGGCAGGAGGAAGAGGAAGGTCTGCTCGGTGGCGGCCATCCCCCCCATCTGGGCGATGTAGACAATGACCCCGCAGAGCATCACCGTGGTGGAAACGCCGGTGCCGAAGAGGAACACCGACAGGGTGTCCCGCCGCCGCAGGGCCACAAAGGCGGAGGTGGCGGCGCAGAGGAGCAGCACGAGGAGGAGCATCGGTTCCCACCGCCCTTTCCGTTCAAAAGAAACGCCAGAAGCGCCCGAAAGTCACAGGTCTGACTTCCGGGCGCCTGCGCTCGTCAGTTTGTTTGGTTTTGCGTAAGATTATTTGGCGCTGGAGTAAGCGTCATAGGCTTCCTTCATCACGTCGAA
>CANOCD010000033.1 GCA_947564495.1 uncultured Angelakisella sp.
AGAATATCGAGTAGTTGCGACGTTGTCGCAGCCAATGGCCCCTCCTCCAGGGCCTCCTTGCGCTCCAGCTTTACCAGGTCCTCGATGACCTTGCACATTTCTCCCACTCCTTTCGGGCTTTCCTTCAAATACCTTGTGCGTTCCGCCATCAGGTCGAAATTCATTTTTCCGGCCTCAGCGCAGCCGAAGTCGTGCATCAGCCGGCCCAGGTCGGTGTCCCCCCGGTATTCCCCGTTGACATAAAGGATATGCTCCCCGTCCCCGAAGGGCTCCCCGGTGTCCAGGTTCATCCGCTCGATGGCGTAAAGGGGCTTTCCCCTGGCGTAGATGTCCTTTTCCAGGATGAAGATGGTGTAGGTCTCCGGCAGCTGGGAGAAATCCTGGCTGGCGTCCAGATTCTCCACGTCCATGACGCTGGAGTGATACCGGGCCCGGTGGGGATCGGCCCCCTTGTCGGCCCGCTGGATCTCCAGGTCGTACCGCTTTCCGGTGGAATCCACCCCGTAGGCGTCCAGGCAGAGGGAGCGGGCCCCCGCCAGCCGTTTCATGTCTTTCTGAGTCTGACAGCTGGTGATGACCAGGTCCGGCTTGCCGGTGATGATCCGCAGCACCAGTTGGACCAGGGGGATGTTGTCCTTAAAGAGGCACCGCATAAAATCGTCGTCGATGGGCCGCAGCAGCCGCAGCCGCTCCAGACTGCGCTGCCGTTTCTCCTCCGCATTGCCCATTGGAATCCCCCCGCTTTCTCCAAACGTCTTTTTCCATCCTTATGATACCACAAAACGGTTTCCTTTTCAAGGACAGAAAAGAATGGAAAGCCAGGTCGGCTCCCCGGTCAAAATCCTCTTGCCCCCTGTCAGGAAAAGGATTATAATAATATCCAAATCGGGAGAAAGGAGCCATCGCCTATGAACGAAGTGCTGCGCCAGCTGGCCCGGCGGAAGTCGGTCCGGGCCTACGAGGATACCCCTGTCCCGCCGGAGGAAAAGCGCCTCATCCTGGAGGCCGCCTGCCAGGCCCCCACCGCCGGGAACCAGCAGCTTTACACCATCCTGGACATCACCGACCAGGCCTTGAAGGACGCCCTGGCGGTGACCTGCGCCGACCAGCCCTTTATCGCAAAGGCCCCCCTGGTCCTGGTCTTCTGCGCCGACTGCAAAAAGTGGTATGACGCCTACCGGGACATCGGCCTGGAGCCCCGGGCCCCCGGGGCGGGGGACCTGCTGCTGGCGGTGGACGACGCCCTCATCGCCGCCCAGAACGCCGTGACGGCGGCGGAGAGCCTGGGCATCGGCTCCTGCTACATCGGGGACATCATGGAGCGGTGCCAGGACCAGCGGCGGCTTCTGGGCCTCCCCGACTTCGTGTTCCCGGCGGCCATGGTGGTCTTTGGCTACCCCACCCGGCAGCAGATGGACCGCCCCAAGCCCCGGCGGGCCCCCCTGGAGCAGATCGTCCATCAAAACGGTTACCGCCCCATGGGCGGGGAGGAGCTTCGCCGTATGCTGGACCACAGCCGGGGGGAGCGCCCCTACGAGGAATGGCTGACCGCCTTCTGCAAGCGGAAGTACCAATCGGATTTCTCCCGGGAGATGACCCGTTCGGTGGAGGAATACCTGACCCAATACAAAGGAGCTGACAACAAATGACTGTGTTAGACCGCTTTCTCAACTACGTTTCCTATGACACCCAGTCCAGCGAGGAGACCGGGACCACCCCCAGCACCGAAAAGCAGAAGGTCCTGGGCCGGGCCCTGGCGGATGAATTGAAGACCCTTGGCCTGACCGACGCCCGCATGGACGAAAACGGCTATGTCTACGCTCATCTCCCCGCCACACCGGGCCGGGAGGGGGAGCCCTGCCTGGGGCTCATCGCCCACATGGACACCGCCCCCAGCGCCCCGGGGAAGGACGTGAAGCCCCGGGTGGTGCGGTACCAGGGGGGAGACCTGACCCTCAATGAAAAGCTGGGCGTCGTCATGGAGCTCTCCCGGTTCCCCGGGCTGGGGAAATACGCCGGGCAGGAGCTGGTGGTCACCGACGGCACCACCCTCCTGGGGGCGGACGACAAGGCCGGGGTGGCCGAGATCATCACAGCGGCGGAATGGCTGCTGGCCCATCCGGAGCGGCCCCACGGTCCCATCGCCCTGGGTTTCACCCCCGACGAGGAGATCGGCCAGGGGGCGGACCACTTCGACCTGGCCGCCTTTGGCGCCGCCGCTGCCTACACGGTGGACGGCGGGGAACTGGGGGACCTGAACTACGAGAACTTCAACGCCGCCTCGGCCCGGGTGACGGTGCGGGGGCTCAGCGTCCACCCCGGTTCGGCCAAGGACGCCATGAAGAACGCCGCCGCCATCGCCTGCGAGTTCGCCTCCCTGCTGCCCCCTGCCGAGACCCCGGAGCACACCCAGGGCCGGGAGGGCTTCTTCCACCTCTGCGACCTGGCCGGGGACGTCACCGAGGCCCGGCTCAGCTATATCATCCGGGACCACGACAAGGAGAAGTACCAGGCCCGGAAGGAGACGATCCGCCGGACGGCGGAGTTCCTCAACGCCCGGCACGGGGCAGGGACTGTCACGGTGGAGATTTCCGACAGCTACTTCAATATGCTGGAGCCCCTCCGGGACCACATGGACCTGGTGGAGGACGCCCGGGCCGCCATGAGGGCGGCGGGGGTGGAGCCGGTGGAGGAGCCCGTCCGGGGGGGCACCGACGGGGCCCGGCTCACCTATGACGGGCTGCCCTGCCCCAACCTCTCCACCGGGGGCTTCAACTTCCACGGTGTCTACGAGGCCATCCCCGTGGCGGCCATGGAAAAGATGGTGGAGGTCCTGCTGAACCTGGTGACTATGGAAAGGAGCGGACGATAAATGGCGGACAAGAATCTGGACTTTTCCCGCCTCTGTGACCGGCTCCCCGGGGACATCGCCCGGCGGAAGGCGGCAGGGGATCTGGAGGGGGCGCTGCGCCTCATCGACAAAAGGCTGGCGGAGAACGACCAGCCGGAGCTTGCCCCCCGCCTCCGGGTGGAGCGGCGGCGGCTGGAGCTGCTGGCCCACGACTACCCCCTTACCCGAGGGGAGGCCCTGGCCCAGGTCCGGGCCGAATGGCCGGGGTTCACCGAGGAGCAGTTTGACGCCCTGGTGGACGGCGGGCGGATCGACTGGCGGTACATCGGGGGGGAGCCCCGGTTCCACGACCGGTTTTTGGGCTCCCTGCGCCTCTACCCCAAGCTGGCCCCCGGTCTCATCCGGGAAGAGGAGGACAACGCCATCCGGGACGAGACCCTGGCCAGGATGCGCCGGGAGGGGTCCCTCACCGCCCGGATCACCATCCGGGCCACGGTGAAGCCCGCCGAGGGCGTCACCGGGAGCCGGTTCCAAGCCTGGCTGCCTGTCCCCGCCGCCTGCCCCCAGCAGTCGGAGATCGAGATCCTGGACGCCACCCCCGGCGGGGTAGCGGCGCCGGAGGGCGCTCCCCAGCGGACCATCTGGTGGCCGGAGAACGAAAGGCGGGAGTATTTTGTCACCTACCGGTACCTTCACCAGGCGGTGTACACCGACCCCCTGACCATCACCCCGGACCCGGTCCAGCCCGGCTTTGACACCGGGGAGGAGGCCCCCCACCTGGTCTTTACCCCCTACCTCCGTGAGCTTGCCGCCCGGGTGACCCGGGACTGCCGGGGGCCGGTGGAGAAGGCCAAGGCCATCTACGACTATGTCACCGGCTTTGTGGACTACCGGTTCCAGCCGGGGTATCTCCAGCTGGAGAGCATCGCCGACCAGTGCGCCCGGGAGCTTCGGGGGGACTGCGGGCTGTTCGCCCTGGTGTTCATCGCCATGTGCCGCATTGCGGGGATACCGGCCCGGTGGCAGAGCGGGCTGGCGGCTCGGCCGGGGAGCACCGGGGCCCACGACTGGGCGATGTTCTACATTGCCCCCCACGGGTGGCTTTGGGCGGACTGCTCCTTTGGGTCCTCGGCCCGGCGGAACGGGGAGGAAGAGCGCCGGCGGCACTACTTTGGGAACCTGGACCCCTGGCGGATGGTGGCCAACAGCGCCTGTTTTGCACAGGTCACGCCGGCGGACGAGGAATGGCGTGCCGACCCCTACGACAACCAGCGGGGGGAGATGCAGGCGGATGGCCGGGGGCTGGCGGCGTTTGAGCTGCTGGCGGAGCAGGAGCTGGAGGGGTTTGAGCTGGTGTGAGGCCGGGACTCCCCAGGGTCCGAATTTGCAATACTAAGGAGGGCTGACCATCGTGGCCCGGGAAACCATTGACCGGCGGGAAAAACTGCTGAAACTTCGGGAAGAATTGCTGGCGGCGGAAGAAGACTTCCTTCAAGGAAGGTTCTACACCGTTGACGAGGTGGCTGAAAAAATGCGTCAAGCTATCAAGCAGACAGCCCCTTCTTCCCAAAAGGATCAATAACTTCACCAAGGAGTGATCGCAGCACTATGTATGAGATCGTCAAGAAACGGGAACTGAACCCCGACGTCACCCTCATGGAGGTGGCCGCCCCCTTTGTGGCCAGAAAGGCCCGGGCGGGGCAGTTCATCATCTTCCGGGTGGACGAGCGGGGGGAGCGGGTGCCCCTGACCATCGCCGGGTACGACCGGGAGAAGGGCACCGTCACCATCATCTTCCAGAAGGCGGGACTTTCCACCAGGCTTCTGGGGGAGCTGAAGGAGGGGGACGCCATCCTGGACTTCGTTGGTCCCCTGGGCAAGCCCACCTGTACCGAAGGCATCAAAAAGGTCTGCGTCATCGGCGGGGGCGTGGGCTGCGCCATCGCCTACCCCTCCGCCGTGGCCTTCCGGGAGGCGGGGGCGGAGGTCACCGCCATCGCCGGGTTCCGGAACAAACAGATCGTCATCCTGGAGGAGGAGTTCCGGGCCGCCTGTGGCCGGACCTACATCATGACCGACGACGGCTCCTACGGGGAGAAGGGCCTGGTCACCGCCAAGCTCAAAGAGCTGCTGGACGCCGGGGAGACCTTCGACGAGGTCCTGGCCATCGGGCCCATCCCCATGATGCGCTTTGTGGTGGAAACGGCCAAACCCTACGGGGTAAAAACGGTGGTCTCGCTGAATCCCATCATGGTGGACGGCACCGGGATGTGCGGCGGCTGCCGGGTCACCGTGGGCGGACAGGTGAAGTTCGCCTGCGTGGACGGCCCCGACTTCGACGGTTCCCTGGTGGATTTCGACGAGCTTGCCAGCCGCAACCGAACCTACCAGGACCGGGAGCGGGAGGCGGCGGAGGGCCACGCCTGCCGCCTGCTGGCCATGGGAAAGGAGGGGTAAGGAATGCCCAACATGACGCTGACCAAGACCCCCATGCCGGTCCAGGACCCCAAGGCCCGGGGCAGCAACTTCCTGGAGGTGGCCCTGGGCTACACCCCGGAGATGGCCGTGGAGGAGGCCAAGCGGTGCCTCAACTGCAAGAATCCCAAATGCGTGGAGGGCTGCCCGGTGAACATCCGCATCCCGGAGTTCATCACCAGGATGGCGGAGGGGGACTTCCGGGGGGCCTACGAGATCATCGCCGCCGACAACGCCCTGCCGGCGGTGTCCGGGCGGGTCTGCCCCCAGGAGACCCAGTGCGAGCAGAAGTGCGTCCGGGGGATCAAGGGCGAGCCGGTGGCCATCGGCCGGCTGGAGCGGTTCGCCGCCGACTGGTACCGGGAGAACGTCCACGCCATGCCCCAGAAGCCGGAATCCAACGGGAAGAAGGTGGCGGTGGTGGGCTCCGGCCCCGCCGGGCTTGCCTGCGCCGGGGAGCTTGCCAAAAGGGGCTACCAAGTTACCGTCTTTGAGGCCCTCCACGCCCCGGGAGGGGTGCTGGTCTACGGCATCCCGGAGTTCCGCCTGCCCAAGGCCATCGTGGCCGGGGAGGTGGAAAAGCTGGAGGCCCAAGGGGTGGAGGTCATGACCAACATGGTCATTGGCCGGGTCCTCTCCATCGACGAGTTGATGGAGCAGGGCTACGAGGCGGTGTTCATCGGCTCCGGGGCGGGGCTCCCCATGTTCATGGGCATCCCCGGGGAGGGCCTCCGGGGGGTCTACTCGGCCAACGAGTACCTCACCCGGGCCAACCTGATGAAAGCCTACCGGGAGGACAGCGACACCCCTGTCCTCCGGTCCAAGCGGGTGGCGGTGGTTGGCGGCGGCAATGTCGCCATGGACGCCGCCCGGTGCGCCCTCCGCCTGGGGGCGGAGGAGGTCTCCATCGTCTACCGCCGGGGGGAGGCGGAGCTCCCCGCCAGGGCGGAGGAGATCCACCACGCCAAGGAGGAGGGGATCGTGTTCCGCCTCCTCACCAACCCCGTCCGCGTTTTGGGGGACGAGGAGGGCCGGGCGCGGGCCATGGAGTGCGTCCGGATGGAGCTGGGGGAGCCCGACGCCAGCGGCCGCCGGAGGCCGGTGGCCATCCCCGGCAGCGAGTTCACCCTGGAGGCGGATACCGTCATCATGGCCCTGGGCACCAGCCCCAACCCCCTGCTGCGCTCCACCACCCCGGGCCTTGAGGCCAACCGCCGGGGGTGCCTGGTGGTGGACGAGGAGACCATGATGACCACCCGGGAGAAGGTCTACGCCGGGGGGGACGCTGTCACCGGTGCGGCCACCGTCATCCTGGCCATGGGGGCCGGGAAGAAGGCGGCCCGGGAGATCCACAGGAAGCTGTCCGGAACGCCGTGACACAGGGGCCGCCCTTTCCCTTTGGGAGGGCGGCTCTTTTTGTCCCCGGGGAAGGAATTGCATATCCCGGCGGAATCTGGTAGAATAAAGAACGAATCCGAAAACCATAGAAAAAAGGAGACTGCCCCATGAAAAGAAAGCTGTTCGCCGCCCTGCTGGCGGTGTTGATGACCCTGTCCCTGGCCGCCTGCGCCAAGGAGGCCGCCGATCCGCCGCCCCCGGCGGAACCCTCCTCCCAGGCGGGGGAGGAAAGCGCCTCCCAGTCCGGGGAGCCCGGGGAGACGGCGGGCATCCTCTCCAGCTTTGCCGCCGCCGACCTGGAGGGGAACCAAGTGACCCAGGCCGTCTTTGAGGGCCACAAGGTGACCATGGTCAACGTCTGGGCCACCTTCTGCGGCCCCTGCCTGGGGGAGATGCCGGAGCTGGGGGAGCTCCATAACGAGTACGCCGACCAGGGGTTCCAGATCCTGGGCATCGTCACCGACACCCTGGCCCAGGACGGCTCTGTCTCCCAGACCCAGGTGGACCTTGCCAAGGAGATCGCCCAAGAGACCGGGGCGGGGTACACCCACCTCCTCCCCTCGGAGGACCTTGTCGCCTGCCTGCTGTGGCAGATCGACAGCGTCCCCACCACCATCTTCGTGGACGAGACCGGGGCCCTCATCGGCAAGGGCTACCTGGGGGCCCGGAGCAAGGACGCCTGGAAGGAGATCATCGAGGAGAAGCTGGCCGAGGCCGGGGGAGAGGAGGGGAGCCAGGGATGACCTTTCTTCGCCGGAACCTCCCCGCCCTGGCCTGCCTCCTGGCGGGGGCACTGTTCTTCGCCTTTGGCGTCGCCCGGGGGGAGCAGTTCGTGGTCTTTACCAAGGCGGTGAACCTCTGCCTGGAGTGCATCGGCATTGGGTAGGGAGAAGGGGAACCCCCGGCTGTGGGTCCAGGCCGGGTGGACCGCCCTGACAAACGGGTACCTCTCGGGCTTCGCCAAGGGGAAGATCTACCGGGGACCGCTGAAAAACTACTGCGTCCCGGGGCTCTCCTGCTACTCCTGCCCCGGGGCCCTGGGGGCCTGCCCCATCGGGTCCCTCCAGGCGGTGCTGGGGAGCCGGAACTACCGCTTCGCCTTTTACGTCCTGGGCTTTCTCATGATGGCAGGGGCGGTGCTGGGCCGCTTCGTCTGCGGCTGGCTCTGCCCCTTCGGGCTGGTCCAGGACCTGCTCCATAAAATACCCCTGGGGAAGAAGCTCCGCCGCCTCCCCGGGGAGAAGGCCCTGCGCCTCCTGCGGTACGTTGTCCTCCTGGGCTTGGTCATCCTCCTGCCCCTCTATGTGGTGGACTTCGTGGGCCAGGGCCAGCCCTGGTTCTGCAAGGTCATCTGCCCGGCGGGGACGCTGACGGCGGGGCTCCCCCTGGTGGCCAGGAACGACGGCCTCCGGGAGGCGGTGGGCTGGCTCTTCGCCTGGAAGAACCTGGTCCTTGCCGTCCTGGTGGTCCTCTCGGTGATCCTCTGGCGGCCCTTCTGCCGCTATCTCTGTCCCCTGGGGGCGGTGTACGGCATCTTCAACCCCATCGCCTTCCGGCGGTTTCGGGTGGAGGAAAGGGCCTGCACCTCCTGCGGGGCCTGCCAGCGGGCCTGCAAGCTGGACATCCCCGTTTGGAAGGAGCCCAACTCCCCGGACTGCGTCCGCTGCGGGGAGTGCCAAAGGGCCTGTCCCCACAACGCCTTGGAGCAGCTGGGGCTGTGGACGAAGAAAGTGGCCAACGATCTGACGACACAGGAGGAATGACCATGGACACCGCAAGATTCGCCCCCTTTGACCGGGCCTGCGCCCGGGAGCTCCCGGAAGCGGTGGCGGGCATTTTGGAGGGCTGGAAGGGCAAGGAGCCCCCGGCCATCGGCTTTATCACCACCGACGACTTTTACGGCTGTTTCCTCGCCTGGGGGGAGAGGGGTGACATCCCCAACTATTTCAGCTGGCAGGATGCCGCCTGCCCGGACTTCCTCTACCGGTCCCTGGTGGAGGTGGTGGACGCCAGCCGGGACGTGGACCTCCTCCAGCCGTCAAAGGAAAAATGGGCCTTCGCCCTGGCCTTTCTGGAGACGCTGGCAAAGGCCCTCCGGCGCCTCCCCGAGGAGCTGTTCCGCCGGCGGGGCTGGAGCCGGGAGGAGGTCACCTTCTTTGCCGCCCAGTCCGACGGGGACTATGTCCGGGAGCTTCTGGAGGAATCGCTGAAAATGCTGAACGAAAGGGGAGAGGGATGACTTTTCATGAAACAAACCTATTGGATCAACGAGAAAAAGGTGACCCTCGCCTGTGACGACAGGCTGGGGGATACGGCGGCCTTCTTTGCCTCCATCCTGGAGCGGGA
>CANOCD010000034.1 GCA_947564495.1 uncultured Angelakisella sp.
CGTAGTAGACGGTGATCACCGCCATCCCCTCCAGCTCCAGCTTGCCGGGGCTGGCCCTCCGCCCGGCCAGGACGGGGCTCACCGAGCATTTGAGGATGCGGACGATGTCGGGGCAGTAATCCGGCAGCAGGGCGTCGCACTCGATGGGCTGCTCCACCGTCTGGTCGATGAGGGGCTCGTTTATAAAAAGGGGCTGCCGGGTCAATTTCAGTTCCATAGATACCTCTCCTCCTTGGCCCCGGGCCCGGGCGGGGCGTTCCGATGACGCTCCCCGACCACGGGCACGGTTTTTTCTCACCACCACTATATGAGGGGCCCGTACCAAATATTCTGGCGGGGCGGCTCCCCCGGCGCCTTTGAGGGACGCCGTTTTTGGCCTTCTACAGCGGACATCACGGGAAAAAGTTGACCGTCCAAAATGGACTTCCGGCCATTTTCCACCGTCGGAGGACAGTTTGGCCACGAAAAAACTAATTATTTTGACATTTTTACCGGAGACAAGCCCCTCTGCTTTTGGGCAAAACAGAAAACTTTTTCCAGTTTTCAGAAAAGTTTTATTACTCCTTGGTAAAATGTGATATAATTATTACAGGGCAGTTGAAAAAACGCAGGCGGGGAGCTGTTTTGTTCCCCCGCAGGGCCGTCCGGGCCCCCGTCCTTTTTGGACCGCTCCGGGACAAGGGGGGCGTTTCCCCCCACAGCTTGGATGTAAGGAGGTGCTTCTCCCATGGACAACAGAGAACTAGCGGCGCTGCACAGCAAGCTCATCATCTATCGGAACGGGCTGCAAAACGCCAAGGCCAAAGGCGACCTGGACAAGGCCAGAGAATGGCTGGAGGGCATCGCCTCCCTGAAGCGGGAGATCGCCCACCAGCGGAACGTGGTCACCTCCAGCAAGAGCAGCTGATCTTTCCTCTCCACTCCCTCGCCCCGGCTGCCGTGACCGGGGGAGGGTTTTCTTTTAGACAGAAAAACAGGCGCGCCCGTTTTTGGGACACGCCTGTTTTGTGTTTTATAGAGTTGTATGTCAGGCTTTGCAGACAAAGACCGACCAGCCGTGGGGGTCCTCCAGACGGCCGTACTGGATGCCGGTGAGGGTGTCGTAGAGCCGCTGGGTCAGGTCGCCGATCCTGCCGCCATTGAAGATCATCCGCTTCTCCTCCCACTTCAGCTCCCCGATGGGGCTGATGACGGCGGCGGTGCCGGTGCCGAAGGCCTCCAGGACCCGGCCCTGGTCGTTGGCCTCGGCCAGCTCCTGGATGGTGATCCGCCGCTCGCTGACCTTGAGGCCCCAGTCCCCCAGCAGCTGGAGGGAGGACTTCCGGGTGATGCCGGGGAGGATAGAGCCGTGGAGCTCCGGGGTGACCACTTCCCCGTCCAGGACGAAGAAGACGTTCATGGCCCCCACTTCCTCGATATACTTCTGCTCCACGCCGTCCAGCCAGAGGACCTGGGAGTAGTTCTGGCGGTGGGCCTCGTCCTGGGCGATGAGGGAGGCGGCGTAGTTGCCCCCGGTCTTGGCCATGCCGGTACCCCCCCGGACCGCCCGGACGTACTTGTCCTCCACGTAGATCTTCACCGGCTCCAGGCCGGATTCGTAGTAGGCCCCGGAGGGGGAGGTGATGATGAGGAAGAGGTACTCATCCCCGGGATGGACCCCCAGCACGGGGTCCACGGCGATGATGAAGGGGCGGATATACAGGGAGGTGCCCTCGTCCCGGGGGACCCAGTCCTTGTCGATCTCCACCAGCTTCTTTACCCCCTCCAGGCAGACCTCCTCGTCGATGGGGGGGATGACCAGCCGCTGGTTGGAGGCGTTGAGCCGGGCGAAGTTCTCCTGGGGGCGGAACAACAGGATATTGCCGTCCTTGCCGTAGTAAGCCTTCATCCCCTCAAAGACGGTCTGGCCGTAATGGAGGCACATGGCCGCCGGGGAGAGGCTGAGGTCGCCGTAGGGGACGACACGGGGGTCATACCAGCCCTTGCCGGTCTTGTAGTTCATGATGAACATATGGTCGCTGAACCGCTTGCCAAAGGGCAGCTTCTCCCCGGGGACGGGCTTTGCCTTGGGGGTTTTGGTGAGTTCCACTTTGATCTCCATGGGTCTTTTCAGTCCTTTCGGTAGGTTTTGCAGGGGCTTAGTAGGCCACGCCCTGCCACTTCATGGCGTCGGCCACCTTGAGGAAGCCGGCCACGTTGGCGCCCATCACCAGGTTGCCGGGGTCGCCGAACTCCCGGGAGGCGTTGTAGGCGCTGTGGAAGATGCCCAGCATGATGTCGTGGAGCTTCTTGTCCACCTCCTCGAAGGTCCAGGAGTAGCGCATGGAGTTCTGGCACATCTCCAGGCCGCTGGTGGCGACGCCCCCGGCGTTGGCCGCCTTGGCGGGCCCGAAGAGGACCCCGGCCTTCTGGAACTTGGCCACCGCCTCGGGGGTGCTGGGCATATTGGCGCCCTCGGCCACAGCCATGACGCCATTGGCGATGAGCTTGTCGGCGTCATTGCCGTCCAGCTCGTTCTGGGTGGCGCAGGGCAGGGCGATGTCGCACTTGACGCCCCAGATGCCCCGGCAGCCCTCGGTGTAGACGGCGGTTGGGACGGCGTCCACATACTCCTTGATCCGGCCCCGGCGGCCCTCCTTGATCTCCTTGACCACGGCGAGGTCGATGCCCTTCTCGTCGTAAACGAAGCCGTTGGAATCGGACATGGCCACCACCTTGGCCCCCAGCTCGGTGGCCTTCTGGCAAGCGTAGATGGCCACGTTGCCGGAACCGGAGATGACCACCGTCTTGCCGGCGAAGCTGTCCTTCTTCATCACCGAGAGCATCTCCTGGGTGAAGTAGCACAGGC
Source organism: uncultured Angelakisella sp. (assembly GCA_947564495.1). Classification (GTDB taxonomy): domain Bacteria; phylum Bacillota; class Clostridia; order Oscillospirales; family Ruminococcaceae; genus Angelakisella. The sequence goes on from CANOCD010000034.1 coordinate 2,849, forward strand.
CGAAGCCGGTGGCCTCGGTGCGGGCAAGGCTCCCGCCGTAGGTGAGGCCCTTGCCGGTGAGGACCCCCACGAAGCTGTTGGTGATCCGCTTGTACTGGCCGAAGAGGTAGCCGATCTCCCGGGCGCCCACCCCGATGTCCCCGGCGGGGACGTCGGTATCGGGGCCGATGTGGCGGTACAGCTCGGTCATGAAGCTCTGGCAGAAGCGCATCACTTCCCCGTCGCTCTTGCCCTTGGGGTCAAAGTCGGAGCCGCCCTTGGCCCCGCCCATGGGCAGGCCGGTGAGGCTGTTCTTAAAGACCTGCTCGAAGCCCAGGAATTTGATGACCGAGGCGTTCACCGAGGGATGGAGCCGCAGCCCCCCCTTGTAAGGCCCGATGGCGGAGTTGAACTGCACCCGGAAGCCCCGGTTCACCTGGACCTTGCCGCTGTCGTCCACCCAGGACACCCGGAAGGTGACGAACCGCTCCGGCTCCACGATCCGGTCGATGATGCCGGTCCCGGCAAGCTCGGGGCGCTTTTCCAGCACCGGCTGGAAGGACTCCAGCACCTCCCCCACCGCCTGCAAAAACTCGGGCTCCCCGGGGTTGCGGCGCTTGACGGTGTCGTAAACGCCCTGAAGATAGCTGTTCTTAAATTCCATCTTTCTCATTCCTCCTTACGGTAGACAGGTGAAAGGGAGGGGCTTTTCTCCCCGTTTCCAAAACCTATGCTCCTAATTATAGTCCTGTCACCCCCTCCTTGACAAGATTTTCCGAAAAAAAAGTTGCACTTCTTCGCTGTGACGTGCTATAATATTTTATGGAATTTTTCCAGCGTGAGCAGTCCAGACAGCGGCGGGCGGAGGCCGAAAGGCCCCGTCTGAGGAAAGTCCGAGCTTCACAGGGCAAGGGTAGCTGCTAACGGCAGCCGGAGGCGACTCCAGGGACAGTGCAACAGAGAGATACCGCCGGGCGGGGTTTCCCCGGCCGGTAAGGGTGGAAAGGCGAGGCAAGAGCTCACCAGCGCCCGGGAGACCGGGCGGCTATGTAAACCCTACCCGAAGCAACACCGCATAGGGACATAACGGCGGCCCGCCGGTCCCGTTCAGGTGGCTGGAGCCCGGCGGTGACGCCGGGCCAAGATAGATCGTTGTCAAATACAGAACTCGGCTTACAGAACTGGTCACGCAAAAGAAGAAGAGGGCGGCTCTCCTTTCCCCTTCGGGGGAGAGGGGGCCGCCTTTTTGCCTCTCCTCTGTAAAATTTTTCCTTGGGTATAAATTCCGGCATTTTCGGCCATACTTTTTGCATAAAATTAGAGTGTGTTGGGTCACTGCCGGTCCGTCCCGGGACGGGCCGCCAGCCGCCCGGTCTCGTTCCAGCCTCCGGCAAAAGGCCGCCTGGAAAGCACTCCATCCCAAGGAGGAGGAACCGATGATGAATCATTCTGCCGCCAAAGCCGCGCCCCCGCCGGATACCGTCATCCCGGTGGAACGGGGGACCCTCCGCCGGAAGCTGGCCCAGGTGCGGATGCAGCTGGCCTGCGCCGAGGACCTGTTCAACTGCGCCACCGACGAGGCGGTCATGGACTCCAGCATCTACCAGCTGAAATCCTTACAGGTGTACTACAGCTTTCTCATGCGCCAGCTCCGCCAGGAGGAGGGCGGGGACAGCGGGGAGGAGGAGGCCCTGATCCTTCCCCCCAGGACCATCCCGGAAGGGAACGCCCCGGTCCTGCCGGAGCTTTGCCGGGAGGAGGTGGCCCAGACGATGGGGTAGCCGCCGATCCTGTGGTAACGGGTCTGCTGGTGGCGGGTTTTCTGGCCCTGGTGGCGGTCATCCGGCTGCGCCGGGCCATCGGCACCGCCGCCGCCTCGGCGGCCATGGGCTTTACCGCCCTGGGGGCGGTGAACCTCACCGGCCTGGTCACCGGGGTCACTCTGCCGCTGAACCTTTTCACCCTTCTGGTCTGCACCGTCCTGGGGGCGCCGGGGGTGGTCTCCATGCTGGTCCTCCAGCTGTTCTGGTGAGGGACCGGACAAAAACCAACGCCCGGAGGCGCTGCGGAAAGGCAGGCTCCGGGCGTTTTTTATTGTGCCAATATTTCCTCCTCCCCGGCGGCGTCGAACCCCGCCAGGGCCGGATAATCAGTAAGGGCTTTGACGATGCGCCAGCCGTCCCGGCTGTGTATAGCGTTCTGGGGGATGGGCCGGAAGCCCAGGTCCAGGTAGACCTTCACCGCCACCCAGGAGGTGGTCTGGGTGGGGATCTTGGCCCGGGGATAGCCCAGGCCCTTCAAGAGGCCCAGGACGCAGGCCACCAGGGGCTTGGAGAGCCCCCGGCCCTGGCAGTCCCGGCGGACCGCCACCCAGTGGACCCAGCCCGCCCCTGAGGGGTCGCCGTGGATGACGTCGAACCAGGCGGAGGCGGTGGCCACCTTCTCCCCCGCCTGGTTTTCGATAAAGACCATCCGGTCCGGCAGAAGGGCCTCATGGCCGCCAAAGTACCGCTCCCAGGCGGCAAGGCCCTGGTCCCAGGCGGAAAACTCCTTGGCTGACCGCTCGATGGCGATCCAGCTGTCCCGGTCCCCGGGGCGGTAAAAGACGAAGCGGTAGCCCTCGGGGAGGGGATGCTCCGGGAGGTCCGTGAGGTCCCGCTCCAGCACCAGCTCATAGTAACGGATGCGCTCGTCCAGGTTGTCGAATTTCAGTTCCATCAGCCCTGCATCTCCGGCGGGGGCTCGGCGGAGGAATCGTCTGGCTCTCCGTCCGAAGTCTCTCCTTCTTCGCCGTCCTCCCCGTCCTCGTTTTCGCTGTCGCCTTCGGACTCCCCTTCCCCTTCGCCCTCTCCGTCGGAGGAGGAGCCCTGGTCAGAGGAGCCGTCCCCTTCGGGGGTGGAGGAGGCGGAACCGGCGTTGCCGGCCATCTCCGGCACCATCTCGCTGATGGAGAGGTCCTCCCCGGGCAGCTCCATGGGGGGCGTCAGGTCGCTGGCCCCGGACAGCCCGTTGCCGGGCAGGTCCTTGATGGCGTAGAGGTACCAGCCGCTGCGGTTCTTGTGCATCTCGTAGATCATGTACTTTTCCGGCTCCGGGTTGCCCAGGTTGCCGTCCTCGTCCAGGTTCAGGATGGTGCTGGGGGGGACGTAGCCCATGCGGAGCTCCAGGACGTCCCCTCTGGTCTTGGTGATCTCCTCCACCCGGGGGGTGGCGAAGCCGGTGATGGTGATGATGGGCACGTGGTAGGAGCGGATCTCCTCGTCATAAAGGTAGCTGTCCTGGAGGTCGCCGAAGGAGCGGTGGTCCAGCTTGACGTCGGGGCCGAAGAGCTGCTGGGCCGCCACGTCGATGTCGCTGGCGGGGATGATCATCATGTCGGCGTCGTCGTACTCGTACTGGCTGCGCTTTTCCCCCATGGCGGCGGACCAGATGGAATACTGGAGGAGGCTGGCGTTGTCGATGTTCACCGGGTTCTCGAAGGGCACCGGGTCAAAGATCACCACCGGCAGCAGCATCCGCTCGAACTCCTTCTTCCGGGCGGAGTTGTCCAAAAGGCTCTTGGTGGTGTTGAGGCAGAAGCTGGCCACGGTGAAAAATCCCACCAGGCAGAGGATGATGAACACCCCGCCGATGGGCGCGGCGTAGCGGTTCCGCCTGCCGGCACGGAAGATGGTCTTGTTCATGGACGCTGTTCCTCCTGTCCCCCGGTCAGCGGGTCTGGCCGCTGCCCAGGACGATATACTTTGTGGTGGTCAGCTCCCCCAGCCCCATGGGGCCCCTGGCGTGGAGCTTCTGGGTGGAGATGCCGATCTCCGCCCCCAGGCCGAACTCCCCGCCGTCGGTGAACCGGGTGGAGGCGTTGACATACACCGCCGCCGCGTCCACCTGCTGGGTGAAGAGGCGGCTGTGGCTGTAGTCGCTGGTGACGATGGCCTCGCTGTGGCCGGTGGAGTATTGGCGGATGTGGTCGATGGCCTCCTCCAGGGAATCCACCACCCGCACCGCCAGGATGTAGTCGCCAAATTCGGTGGCGTAGTCCTCCTCGGTGGCGGGGCGGACGCTCTCCCCCAGGATTCGCCGGGTCTCGGGGCAGCCCCGAAGCTGGACCTCGTACCGGTCCAGGGCGGCCTTGGCCAGGGGTAGGAACTCCTCCGCCACCTCCCGGTGGACCAGCAGCGTCTCGGCGGCGTTGCAGACCGAGGGGCGGCTGCACTTGGCGTTTTCGATGATCCGGACCCCCATCTGGAGGTCACAGGGGCTGTCGATGTAGACGTGGCAGTTGCCCACCCCGGTCTGGATCACCGGGACGGTGGAGTTTTCCACCACCGCCCGGATGAGCCCCGCCCCGCCCCGGGGGATGAGGACGTCGATGAGGCCGTTGGCCCTCATCATCTCCCGGGAGGTCTCCCGGCTGGTGTCCTCCACCAGCTGGACGGCGCCGGCGGGGAAGCCCGCCTGCTCCAGGGCCCGGCCCATGATCCCGGCCAAAGCCAAATTGGTCTCGATGGCCTCCTTGCCCCCCCGGAGAATACAGGCGTTCCCCGATTTGAGGCAGAGGGCGGCGGCGTCCACCGTCACGTTGGGACGGGCCTCGTAGATGATCCCCGCCACCCCCAGGGGCACCCGCACCCGGGTAATGGAAAGGCCGTTGGGCCGGACGCTCCCCTGGTCCACCCGGCCCACCGGGTCGGGGAGGGCCACGATCTCCTCCACGGCGGCGGCGATACCCTGGATGCGCTTTTCATCCAGGGCCAGCCGGTCCAGAAGGGCCCGGCTCATCCTCGATTCCACCCCGTGGGCGGTGTCCAGGGCGTTGGCGGCCAATATTTCGGCTGTGTGCTCCCGGAGGGCGGCGGCCATGGCCAGCAGGCCCCTGTCCTTCTCCCGGGAACCGGCGGAGGCCAGAAACGATGCGGCCTCCCGGGCCCTCCGGCCCAGTTCTTCTATGGTCCTCATAGGGTCTCCTTCCCCCAAAAGTGGGTCCCCACTGCCTCCCCTTCCAACAGGTCGTAGAGGACGTCGGGGTTCTTGCCGTTGACGATGTACATATCGGTCCCCGCCCCGGTGGCGATCCGCCCGGCGGAGAGCTTGGTGAGCATCCCCCCGGTGCCCCGGCTGGAGCCCGCCCCGCTGGCGGTGGCCATCAAAGCGTCGTCGATCTCCCGGACCTCCGGCACCAGAACGGCGGCGGCGTCCTTGGAGGGGTCGGCGGTGTAGAGGCCGTCGATGTCGCTGAGGATCACCAGGGCCTCGGCCCCGATGATCTTGGCCACGATGGCGGAGAGGGTGTCGTTGTCCCCCACCCGGATCTCGTCGGTGGCCACCGTGTCGTTTTCGTTGACGATAGGGATGGCCCCCATGCCGAACAGGGCCTCGAAGGTGTTGCGGACATTTTCGCTGCTCTCGGCGTTATCCAGGCTGTACCGGGTGAGGAGCACCTGGCCCACGGTGTGGTTGTACTCGGAAAAATATTTGTCGTACAGGTACATCAGTTCGCACTGGCCCACAGCGGCGGCGGCCTGCTTGCCGGGGATGGTCTGAGGCCGCTCCCGCAGGCCCAGCTTGCCCACCCCCACGCCGATGGCCCCGGAGGAGACCAGCACCAGCTCCCGGTCGGTGTTTTTGATGTCCGCCAGGACCTTCACCAGCTTTTCCATCAGCCGGATGTTGATGTGGCCGCTGGGATGGGTCAGGGTGGAGGTCCCCACCTTGATGACGATTCGTTTCGCTCCCGTGATGACGCTCATTTCTTCTCCTCCGTCTCCTCCTCGGGCTGGGGGTCCTTCCGCTGGACCAGGAGCTTGGTCACCCGCTGGTCGTCCATCTCCTTGACGGTGACGGTAAGGCAGTCGTAGATGAAGCTCTCCCCGGCCTCGGGGATGTGCTCCAGCATCTCCAGGGCCCAGCCGTTCATGGTGTTGAAGTCGCTGTCGAAGCCCCGGGGGGCGTAGTCGATGCGGTCAAAGAAGTCCTCGATGGCCATATCGCCGCTGACCTCCCAGGTATCCTCCCCGGTCTTTTGCAGGTCGGTGACGATCTCGTCGTGCTCGTCCCAGATCTCCCCCACCAGCTCCTCCAGCAGGTCCTCCAGGGTG
>CANOCD010000035.1 GCA_947564495.1 uncultured Angelakisella sp.
AACCGTGCCAACTTTTTGGGGGAGCAAAAAATTTTCTCAAATCACCAATATCGTTCCCCTTTGAGGAGTGATTTTGATCGGTCACGTTTCGTGGGTCGGAACTTTATTGTTGCATCTGCAACGTTGCAACTGCAACAATTTTGCTGCAAAAACTGCAACAGGGGGAAGGAGGGGATCATCGTTTTCCAAATTATTCCAGAAAAGAACGGGCCCGCCGGGGCGGACACGCCCCGTATGGTCAGCTGATGCCGTATTTTCGCATCTTCCGCCAAAGGGTGGTGCGGTCGATGCCCAGGAGGAGGGCGGCGCCGGTCCGGCTGCCCCGGCATTCCGCCAGGGCCCGGCGGATCTGTTCGGCCTCCCCGGCGCCGGGGCGGGAGGGCTTCGGGACGGCCGGGAGCGCCCCCTCCGGCCCGGGCTCCACGTCCCGGGGGTAGAGGGCCTCCTCCATGACCCCCCGGGTGACAGGGCCCCCGCCGGCAAGGGACAGCGCCCGCTCCACGATGTTCCGCAGCTCCCGGATGTTCCCCGCAAAGGGGTACTGCTCCAGAAGGAGGAGGGCCTCCGGGTCGATGCAGGGGGTCTCCACCCCCTGCTGCCGGCAGAGGGACCCCAGGAAGTGGCGGAAGAGCAGCTCCACGTCCCCCTCCCGGTCCCGGAGGGGCGGCAGGAAGAGGCGGAGAATATCCAGGCGGTACATCAGGTCCCGGCGGAACTTCCCCCCGTCCAGCAGCTGGGAGACGCTCCGGTTGGTGCAGGAGATGATCCGGGCGTCCACGTCGATGACCTTGTCGTCGCCGATCCGCCGCACCTGGCGCTCCTGGAGCACCCGGAGGAGCTTGCTTTGGGTGGAGGGGGAGATCTCGGTGATCTCGTCCAGGAGCAGGGTGCCCCCGTGGGCCTGCTCGAAGAGGCCCATTTTTCCTCCCCGGCTGGCCCCGGTGAAGGCCCCCTCCACATGGCCGAAGAGCTCGCTCTCCAGGAGGTTCTCCGGCAGGGCGGCGCAGTTGATGGCCACGAAGGGGCCGTTCTTCCGCCGGCTGGCGTTGTGGATGCTCTGGGCGAAAAGCTCCTTGCCGGTTCCGGTCTCCCCGATGATGATGACGTTGGAATCCGACTGGGCGTAGCGCCCCGCCGTCTGGATGGTCTGGCGGATGATCTCGCTGCGGTGGATGATGTCGTCGAAGGTGTACCGGGCCTTGAGCCCCCGGCCGCTGAGCTTCCGCCGGATCTGGCCCTCCAGCTCCTGGATCAGGGTGACGTCGGTGAGGTGGAACACCGCCCCGGAGATGCTCCCGGTGGCGATGACCGGGGAGCACTGGACCGAAACGGTGGTCTTGGTCCCGGGGATCATCAGGATCTTGCCCTCGCTGGCCTGCTGGGTCTTAAAGACCGCCTGAAAGACGGGGTAGAGGTAGGGGAGGGCCTGCTCCAGGGGGCGGCCCATGAGGCTGATGCCGCCGTTCATCTTCTGGATGACCCGGTTGCGGACCCGGATCACCCCCTGGGCGTCCACAAAGCAGATGCCGTCCTTGGCGGAGTAGATGACCGTCTTGTACATCTGGGAGATGACCTGCTCATGGCGGAGCTGCTGCACCGTGCGGACGGCCTCGTTGAGGGCGTGGAGGACCGTTTCCTCCCCGGTGCGGATCACCACGGCGGGGAGGCCCCGCTGCCGGGCCAGGGTGACGGCGGAATAGCCCCCGATGACGGCGTCGCAGCCGGAGGCCAGCACCCGGTCCATGACTTGGGGGAGCTCCTCGTGCCCCGCCGAGGAAAAGACCTCCCCCTGGAGCCCCAGCAGGCGGAAGATGTCCTCCGTCTCGTACATCTGGCCGAAAAAGCCGCAGAGGGCCACCTTTCGGGGGCGGAGCTGTTCCCTGCACTCCTGGACGGCCCGGATGATGTCGTAGCCGGAGATGGACAGGTCGATGGTGGGGATGTTGGTGTAGGCGGCCGCCGCCTTCCGGGCGCTGTAGCCCCGGGCGATGACGGCGTCGTAGTGTTTGGCGAGCCGGGGCGGGGTGTCTTCCACCCGGATCACCTTGATGTCGGCGGAAAGCTCCTGGTGCCGGGGGTGGTTGTCCAGGACCCGCTTGACGATCTGTTCCAGCTCGGGGTAGGGGACGATGAAAAGAAGGTGGATCATGGCGGTGAGCTCCTTTCGGGGCGTTTCATCGGTTGCGTGTATGTATGATTTTACAACATCCTGCCGAAAATTGCAATCAGAGACCCTGCGTCCCCCGTCCCTTGGGGGATGCTTGGCACGATCCTTGCTATAATACAACAGCAGTACCTCAAAGACCAAATTCTGTTGCAGGAGGAAACTATCATGGCAGTTTTGGGATGTATCGCCGACGATTTTACCGGGGCCAGCGACGCTGCCTCCTTTCTCGTCAAAGGGGGGATGAGCGTCTGCCTTTACAACGGGGTGCCGGACCGGGGCGGGCCGGCGGCGGGGACCCAGGCCATCGTCATCGCCCTGAAATCCAGGACCCAGGAGACCAAAGGGGCGGTGGCGGACAGCCTGGCGGCGGCGGGCTTTCTTCTGGAGCAGGGGGCGAAGCAGCTCTACTTCAAATACTGCTCCACCTTTGATTCCACCCCGGAGGGGAACATCGGCCCGGTGGCCGACGCCCTGATGGAGCGTGTGGGCGCCCCCTACACCCTCCTTTGTCCCTCCCTGCCGGCCAATGGCCGAACCGTGGAAAAGGGGGAGCTCTTCGTGAACGGCGTCCCCCTCCACCGGAGCCATATGAAGGACCACCCCCTGACCCCCATGGGGGACTGCCGTATTGACCGGCTCATGGCCCCCCAGAGCCGGTATCCCAGCCGGGTGCTGGCCCGGGAGGAACTGGAGGGTTTCCGGGCCCCCGAAAGCCCCTGCTACCTGATCCCGGACTACGCCACCGACGAGGACGGGAGGCGTATCGCCCGGGCCTTCGGGAAACTCCCCCTCCTCACCGGCGGCAGCGGGCTGCTGGAGCACCTGGCCGGGGAATGGACCGGGGAGACGGCGGGGAAGGGGACCATCCCCAAAAGCGGCACCCGGGGCCGGGCCCTGCTCCTGGCGGGGAGCTGCTCCAAGGCCACCCTGGGGCAGATCGCCTGGTATCAGGCCCAGGGAAAGCCCTCCTACAAGCTGGACCCCGCCGCCCTGCTGAACGGGACCCAGACCCCGGAGGACGCCTGGGACTTCGTCGCCGCCTGTCAGGGGACGGGGGACGCCGTGCTGGTGTACAGCTCGGACAGCCCGGAGCGGGTCCGGGAGTACCAGAAGCTGGGGGCCGGGAAGGTGGCCGCCCTCCTGGAGGGCATCACCGCCGGGCTGGCCCAAAAAGCGGTGGAGGCGGGCTTCACCCGGATCATCTCCGCCGGGGGGGAGACCTCCGGGGCGGTGACCAAGGGGCTGGGGTTCCGGTCCTACCTCATCGGCCCCAGCGTCGCCCCCGGGGTGCCGGTGATGGTCCCCGCCCAGGCCCCCAACATCCGCCTGGTGCTGAAAAGCGGCAACTTCGGCGGGGAGGATTTCTTCGGCAAGGCCCTGGAGATGACCGGGGAAAACGGTCTTTGAGGAAAGGAGACGACAGCGTTGGAACAGAACTTGGAGCAGAAACTGGAGCAGGCCGTCTGGGCGGCCCGCAGCCTTTTTGAGCGGGGGAAAACAGCCGGGTCCTCGGCGAACATGAGCTTCCGCCACGGGGAGAAGATCTACATCACCGCCAGCGGCAGCTGCTTCGGGACCTTGGTGCCGGGGGACTTCACGGCGATCTCCATGGCGGGGGAGCCCCTGGGAGAGCGAAAGCCCAGCAAGGAGTGGCCCCTCCACCTGGCCCTCTTCGAGAAGTCCCCGGAGATCGGGGCGGTGATCCACACCCACAGCACCTATTCCGTCCTCTGGAGCTTCGTGCCGAACCTGCCGGAGCGGGACTGCATCCCGGACCACACCCCCTACCTGAAGATGAAGCTGGGGACGGTGGGGACGGTGCCCTACGAAAAGCCCGGCTCCCAGGCACTCTTTGACGCCTTCCGCCAGCGGGCGGGGGACAGCGACGGCTTTCTCCTGAAAAACCACGGCCCCGTGGTGCCGGGGAAGGACGTGATGGACGCCTTCTACTGCCTGGAGGAGCTGGAGGAGAGCGCCCGGATCGCCTGGGAGCTTTTCCGGGCGGGAATTTAGGAAGGAACACAGCGGTTTTATTCGACCCCCGGTTGAACCGGGGGTCTTGTTGCGCCGGGGGCGGGCCTCCGGAAGGGAAAAGATCCTTCCCCGGGCAGGGGTGACCCCTTCCCTCCAGCCCCGCTCCGTGGTATAATAAGACCCATCAACCAACACGAGGTGACATTTCCATGAAGCCTACCCTTCTTTTCGACCTGGACGGCACCCTCCTGGATTCCCTGGCGGACATCACCCGGTGCGGCAACGAGGCCCTGGCCCTCTCCGGGCTGCCTTTGCGTGCCCAGGAGGACTACCGGGGCTACATCGGCAACGGGGCCCGGCTCCTGGTCCGCCGGATGCTGGCCCCGGAGGACCGCCCCGCCTGGGAGGAGCGGGTCTACGCCGACTATATGCGGATCTACGAGGACCTCTGCGCCAAGGGCTGCCGGCCCTTCCCCGGTATCCTTGCCATGCTCCGGACCCTCCGGGAGGCGGGCTTTCTCACGGCGGTGATCTCCAACAAGCCGGACAGCCAGACCCGGCGGGTCTGGGAGAGCACCTTCGGGGACACCCTGGACCTGGCCCAGGGCCAGCTGGAGGGCATTCCCACAAAGCCGGACCCCGCCGGTCCCCGGGAGGTCCTCCGCCGTCTGGGCGGGAGCTGCGCCGCCTATGTCGGGGACTCGGAGGTGGATATGCAGACCGGCAAAAACTGCGGTTTTTACACCATCGGGGTCACCTGGGGGATGAAGCCCCGGGAGCTCCTCCTGGAAAGCGGGGCCGACGCCCTGGCGGATTCGGTGGAGGAGCTGACCGGGCTGCTCCTGGCCCGAAAGCCATAAACCGCAAAGGCGGGAGCCCGGGCGGCCCCGCCGGAAAGGATGGGATCAAATGGCGATCTATTTTGACATGGACGGCGTCCTCGCCGATTTCAAGGCCGGGGTGGAGGCCCTTGGCGCCGACTATGTGCCGCTTCTCGCCAAGGACAAAAAGGCCGACGACGGGATGTGGGAGGCCATCCGGCAGAAGGACCACTTTTTCGCCGGGCTCCCGGAGATCCCCGCCGGGGTGGCGCTGTTCAAGGCCCTCATGGCGGCGGGGGAGGCCCCCCAGGTGCTGACGGCCATCCCCAAGCCCTGCCACGGGATCGTGAACGCCGCCGGGGACAAAAAGGACTGGAACGCCCGGCACCTGGGACCGGAGGTGACGACCCACATCTGCTACCGGGCGGAAAAGGTCGGGTTCTGCCACGGGCCGGAGGACGTCCTCATCGACGACCACAGGGGGAACATCGAGGAATGGACGGCGGCCGGGGGCACCGGGGTGCTGTTCTCCGCCGGGGCTCCGGTGGCGCTGCCGGAGAGCCTGGCCCGGAAGATCGGCCTGCCGGGCCTTGACGCCGGGCAGGAGGCCCCGGAACCGGCCCTTGTCTGACCAAGAGGGCGCCCGCCCCGAAAGATCATCCGCCAAAAAATCCTTGACAACCCCGCCGCCCCTGTTGTATAATACAACAAAATCAAAGACCCACTGTAAAGCGTTGAAGAGGACGGGGCAGTTTCCATCCGGTCTCCAGAGAGTATGCGGTCGCTGGGAGCATACGTCCGGGAAGCTGTCCGATCACCTTGGAGCCGGGACCGGAACCCCGCTTTGGCGGCAAGTATGGACTCCCCGTTTGGCCTCGTTACCGGCCGGGGATTGTTTGATCCCTACAGAGAGGCAGGACCTTTTGGGCCTGCAATTTGGGTGGTACCGCGAGCCTTTTGGCCCGTCCCATTGTTGATGATGGGGCGGGCTTTTTGCGTGCTCACAACAAAAATCGGAGGTATGAGAAGATGGAAGTCAAGCTGTTCGAGATCGCCGAGCGCATCCGCTGCCTGCGGGAAATTTTGGGCATCACCGTGGAGGAGATGGCCGCCGCCTGCATGGTCCCCGCCGAGGAGTACGCCCGCCTGGAGGAGGGGAACGACGACTTCTCCTATTCCTTCCTGGTGAAGTGCGCCGAGACCCTGGGGGTGGATACCGTGGAACTCATCACCGGGGAGACCCCCAAGCTCTCCTTCTACAGCGTCATCCGCAAGGGCCGGGGGCTGCCCATCAAGCGGCGGAAGGGATTCACCTACGACCACATGGGGTACCTCTTCCGGGGCCGGGAGTGCGAGCCCATGCTGGTGGTGGCCCCCTACTCGGAGGAGGAGCAGGACGCCCCCATCCACCTTTCCCACCACGCCGGGCAGGAGTTCGACTACGTCCTCCGGGGCTCTTTGAAGGTCCAGTTCGAGGGGGGCGGCACCCATGTCCTGAATCCCGGGGACTGCGTTTACTACGACTCGGGCCACGGCCACGGGATGATCGCCACCGGCGGGGAGGACTGCCAGTTCCTGGCCATCGTCCTCAAAGACCGGAAGGAGGAGAAGTGACCCATGGAACGGATGGACCTTTTGTATCAGAAGTTCTGCCGGGAGGAGTTCGACGAGAAGGGCGTTCTCTGTAAATTCCAGCCGGTGGTGCCGGAAAACTTCAACTTCGCCTACGACTGCGTGGACTACATCGCCGCACACGAGCCGGACCGCCGGGCCATGGTCTGGTGCGACGACAAGGGCCATGAGCGGACCTTCACCTTCGGGGAGATGAGCCGGTACAGCAACATGACCGCCAACTACCTTATGGCTCACGGGGTCAAGAGAGGGGACATGGCCCTGGTCATCCTCAAGCGGCACTACGAGTTCTGGTTCACCATCCTGGCCCTGCATAAGATCGGGGCGGTGATCATCCCCGCCACCAACCTACTCACCAAGAAGGACATCGTCTACCGGGTCAACGCCGCCGGGGTCTCGGCCATCGTCTGCACCGCCGACGGGGAGGTCTCCCACGCCGTGGAGGAGGCAGAGGCAGAGTTCGACGCCCCGGTGGAAAAGTTCCTGGTCCACGGCTCCCGGCCCGGCTGGCACGACTTCGACGGGGAGCTGGAAGGGTACTCCCCCGATCTGGAGCGGCTCCCCAACAAGGCCAGCGACCCCATGCTCCTCTATTTCAGCTCCGGGACCACCGGGTACCCCAAGATGGTCCTCCACGACCACACCTACGCCATCGCCCACATCATTACCGCCCGGCACTGGCACAACGTTGTGCCGGATGGCCTCCATCTCACCGTGGCGGACACCGGCTGGGGCAAGGCGGTGTGGGGAAAGCTCTACGGCCAGTGGCTCTGCGGGGCGGGGGTGTTCGTCTACGACTTCGACAAGTTCGCCCCCAAGGACCTCCTCCACAAGATCGAGGAGTACCGGATCACCACCTTCTGCGCCCCGCCCACCATCTACCGGTTCTTCATCAAGGAGGGGATGGAGGGGTACGACCTTTCCAGCCTCCGGTACGCCACCACCGCCGGGGAGGCCCTGAACCCCGAGGTCTATAACCGCTTTTACGAGTACACCGGCCTCCGCCTCATGGAGGGCTTCGGCCAGACCGAGACGGTGCTGTCCCTGGCGAATCTGGCGGGCTCCACCCCCAAGCCGGGGTCCATGGGCAAGCCCAGCCCCCTGTACCACATCGCCGTGGTGGACAGCGACGGCCAGGAGGTCTCCACCGGCGACGTGGGGGAGATCGTCATCAAAGCCGACGGGCCCACCGTGGGGCTGATGATGGGCTACCACCGGGACGAGGACAAGACCCGGGAGGCTTGGCACGACGGGTACTACCACACCGGGGACACCGTCTGGCAGGACGAAGACGGGTACTACTGGTACGTGGGCCGCACCGACGACGTCATCAAGTCGTCGGGGTACCGCATCGGGCCCTTTGAGATCGAGAGCGTTTTGATGGAGCACCCAGCCGTGCTGGAGTGCGCCGTCACCGGGGCCCCCGACCCGGTCCGGGGGACGGTGGTGAAGGCCACCATCGTGCTGATGAAGGGCTATGAGGGCACGCCGGAGCTGACCAAGGAGCTCCAGGACTACGTCAAGCACCAGACCGCCCCCTACAAGTACCCCCGGATCGTGGAGTACGTGGCGGAACTGCCCAAGACCATCAGCGGGAAGATCCGCCGGGTGGAACTGCGGGACAAAGCCGCCGGAAAATAAGAGGAGACGGCAAAGAAGCCGGGGAAAGGTCAGGACAGCCCTGATCTTTCCCCGGCTTTTTCGCTATCCCGCCATCACCTTGGTCACGATCTGCTCCGCCGTTTTGCCCCAGGGCCGGTTGTACCTGGGTATCCTCCGCAGGCACGCCGGGTCCCTGGTCAGCTCAAAGACCTTCCCCTGGGCGTCCAGCGTCGCCCGAAACCCCATCTCCTCCAGCACCGGGTAGCTGTCCTCGCTCACCTTCCCGAAGGGGTAGGTAAAGGCCGTGGGAGCGTACTCGGTCATCTCCACGAACCGCAGCTGGCCCTTCTCGATGTCCTCCCGGATGGCCGCCTGGTAAGCCTCGGTGCTTTCCCCCTTCATCTTGCCGATGCCCTTGCGCTTTCCGCTGTTTTTGTGCAGGTTGTAGCTGTGGCTCTGGAACTCGATGAGCCCCGACCCCATCATCTCCTCGATCTGGGGCCAGGTGAGATGGGAGTAGTTCT
>CANOCD010000036.1 GCA_947564495.1 uncultured Angelakisella sp.
AAGGGCTTCGTGGGCGACTTCGGGGACCCCTCCTCCATCATCCTGTACAACAACAAGAACATCACCCTGACCATGTCGGCTTACGTGGCCATCTCCCGAGGGAACTACGGGCTGGCCTGCGCTTTCTCGGCCATCCTGACGGTGCTGACGGCGATCTCGCTGCTGGTCTACCTGTGGGTGAGCAAGTCGGAGGACATCAAACTCTGACGATCCCCTAACGGCAGAAAGGAGGACGCCCCGTGATAGAGCGGCTGAAAGAAGGCATCGCCTGGCAAATGGCCTTCCATCCCCCGGGGCTGAAGCACCTGGGCCTGATCCTGGTCTGCTGCATCCCCATTGTGATCGGGGCGCTGGACGTCGGCTGGCTCTGCGACAAGCCGCCCCGGGGCATCCTCCCCAAGCTGCTGTACCGCCGCTACGGGAGGAACGGGACACGGGCCTGGTGGATCTTTACCGGCCTGTTCTGCCTGCTCGCCTGCTTTTTCCTTTGGGCGCTGGGGGCGCTGAGTTCCCTGTAGCCCCCTTCAAAAACCCGCTTACTACGGTCGTGAGAGAAGGCCGTAATAAGAAATACACGCAAAAAACCAGAACGAACCCAGTAAAGGAGAAGAAACCATGAAAAAGTTTTTCGCTATCCTGCTGACCCTGGCCCTGGTGGCCTCCCTGGCTGCCTGCGGCGGCGGCAACGAGCCCGCCCCCGCTCCGGCCCCCTCTCCCTCCGCCGGCGGTGACGCCCCGGCCCCCGCTCCCGCTCCGGAGCCCGCCGGCGACGACATCGGCGACAGCCTGGTGCTGTACTCCTCCATGACCGAAAACGACCTCAACGGCCTGCTGGACGTCTTTAACGAGATGTACCCCGACTGCAACGTGGAGATCGTCAACGGCTCCGCCGGGGAGCTCACCGCCCGGATCGCCGCCGAGGCCGGCAACCCCCAGGGGGACATCATGTGGGGCGCCCTTTCCAACAGCGACGGCGATACCCACAAGGACATCTTTGAGCACTGGACCACCGAGTACGAGCCCGAGATCATCGAAGCCTACCGCTCCAACAACGGCTTCTACAACCTGGACCACCTCTCCACCTGCGTGTTCTGCGTCAACACCGACCTGGAGAAGGAGCTGGGGGTCACCATCAACGGCTACGCTGACCTGCTGGACCCCAAGCTCAGCGGCAAGATCGTCTTCTCCGACCCCAACTCCTCCTCCGCCGCCTGGAACAACGTCTGCAACATGATGGCTGTTTTCGGCAACGACAGCGACGAGGTCTGGGACTTCATCGAGAAGCTGATGAAGAACAAGCTCACCATCTCCACCTCCTCCTCGGTCTGCTTCAAGAGCGTCCTGGAGGGTGAGTACGCCGTGGGCATCACCTACGAGGACGGCGTCGCCCCCCTGCTGAAGTCCGGCGCCACCAACGTCCGGATGGTCTACCCCGCCGAGGGCACCTCCGCTTCCGCCTTTGGCTGCGCCGTCATCAAGGGCGCCCCCCATCCGGAAGCCGCCAAGGCCATGGTCAACCTGCTCATGAGCGCCGAGGGCCAGGACGCCATCGGCTCCAAGCTGGGCACCCTGCGGATGACCAACTCCAAGGCCACCTTCGAGACCCCCTACCTCCCCAAGAACGAGGAGATCAAGTGGGCCGACCGTGACGTGGCCTGGTGCACCGAGAACAAGGCCGCCGTCCTGGAGAAGTGGAACGCCCTCTGGGCCTCCATCAACGGCTAAACCAAGTCATCTTCTACTTTCTCATTTTCTCTCATTCCAGGAAGGGCCCCTGGGGGATCATCCCCCGGGGGCTTTTCCCGTGGAGAAAAAAATCAAAAAAACTTTCCCTCCCCCTCTTTCCAAACCGGCAAAAGTTGGGTAAAATAGAAGGGCATCTGATAATTAGGAGGTCCTCGAACCATGAAGCGTTTTCTCGCCGCCGCCCTGGGGGCGCTGCTGATCCTTTCCGCCTGCTCGGCCCCGCCGCCCCCGGAGCCGGAGCCCGAGCCCCAGGGCACCGGCCACACCCTGGACGACGCCCTCACCGTCAACCTCCACCTGGGGGGAGAGCCCTCCACCCTGGACCCCGCCCTGGTCACCGCCGGGGACGGGGGGAGCTATGTCCTCCACCTCTTTGACGGCCTCACCGCCCTGGGCTGGGATGGCAAAGCCGCCCCCGCCATGGCCGAAAGCTGGGAGACCGAGGAGGACGACAACGGCCTGCCCGTCTACACCTTCACCCTCCGGGAGCGGAGCTGGAGCGACGGCACCCCGGTGACGGCGGAGGACTTCGTCTACGCCTGGCTCCGGGTGCTGGACCCGGAGCATCCCACCCCCAACGCCTACCAGCTTTACCCTGTCCACAATGCCCAGCGGTACCACGAGGGGGTCCTGACCCCCGGGGCCGAAGGGGAGGAGGACAAGCTGGAGTTCCCCGTCAAGGCCGAGGAGGTTGGCGTCGAGGCGGTGGATGAAAAGACCCTCAAGGTCACCCTGGAGGGCCCCTGCCCCGACTTTATCGAGCTGCTGGCCCTCCCCGCCTGGTGCCCCGTCCAAAAGGCGGCGGTGGAGCAGAACCCCGACACCTGGAGCCAGTCCCCCGCCACCTGCGTTTCCAACGGGGCCTTCTTCCTCCGGGAGTGGAACCACGACCAGAACCTGGTCCTCCTCCGCAACGACCAGCACCCCGACGGGGGGCTGGAGCCCGCCTTCCTCAACTTCGTCCTCTCGGAGGACCCGGAGGCGGTGTGGAACGACTTTACGGCCGGGCGGCTCCAGTACGCCAGCTTCCTGCCCACCCTGGACCGCCCCCAGGCGGAGGAGGACGGGCGCCTTGCCCTCCAGCCCCGGGCGGGGGTGTACAGCTACCTCTTCAACACCCGAAAGGCCCCCTTTGACGACGCCCGGGTCCGCCGGGCGGTGAGCCTGGCCATCGACCGGGAGGCCCTGGCCCAGGCCGCCGGGGTGGACCTGGTCCCGGCCTACGGCCTGGTGCCCCACGGCATCGCCGACACCCGGGAGCGGAAGGACTTCTGCCAGGTCGATTCCCCCCTCCAGGCCCGGCCCTCCAACCTGGAAGAGGCCCAGCGGCTGCTGAAAGAGGCGGGGTATCCCGGGGGGGAGGGCTTCCCCCAGATCCGGTTCATCACCAACGACAGCCCCGCCCACCTGGCCGCCGCCGAGGTGATCCGCCAGCAGCTGGCGGAGAAGCTGGGGATCGATATGGCCATCTCGGCCCTCTCCACCCGGGACTTCCAGACCGCCCGGGCGGGGGAGGACTGGGATCTGGCCCGGTCCGGCTCGGTGGGGAGCCGCCTGGACCCCGCCCCCTATCTCCTGGGCTGGACGGCGGTCTCCGCCGCCAACTACGGGGGGTTCCAGAGCGAGGACTACGATAAACTCCTGGCGGCCTCCTACGACGCCCCGGAGGTCCCCCCCGAGAAGGAGGAGGGGGAGGAGGACTCCCTGGCCGGCAGCGAGAGCCAGACCGGAACCGTCCAGGAGGAGGGCGCCGAGCCCCCCCTGGTGATCCCCGAGACCCGGATGGAGATCCTCCACGCCATGGAGAAGCTGCTGGTGGCCCAGGAGGCGGCGGTGATCCCCCTGTGGCAGTACCAGGAGCCGGTGCTGACGGCTAAGGGCTTTTCCGGGGCAGGGATGTCCCCCCTGGGCTACCGGGTGTTCACCTGGGCGGAGTGGACCCCGCCCGCCCCCGAAGCGGATGACGCCGCCCCCGAGGGTTCCTCCCAGGAGGGCCCCGGGGGGATGGCAAGGTAACAGCAGAAGAGCCCCCCGGCCAGGATGGCCGGGGGGCTCTTTTCGTGGGACCAAGGAGAAACTAGGACTTTTTTTCACAAAAATAGCAAAAAAGAGTTGTGCCCCTTTGGAAAACCGTGTATAATAAAGGACAAGGCATGAGACAGTGCAAGCAGGAGCGGAGTGCGGCAACACCCCGCCCCCTGTCTACGGAGTCTGCACCTCCATACACAACGGCTCTAGCCGTACTTGGCAACCTCTATTATACCGTTTTGCCCGGGTGAATACAAGTCGGGGACGGGGTAAAATAGAATGTGTTGTACTTGTCAGCGGCGCTGGTGTATGGTTTCCTTTCCGTACCCGGCGCTGTTTTTGTGTCTTGCGAGAGGAAGCGTGGCGGGGGCCGCAAATCCCGGCCCCCGGCCTTCCCGACGCGGGAACGACACAAACCGACAAGGAGGACACAGAAACGAAAACAAAAAAACTTTTGGCCATCTCTCTGGCTGCCATGCTCCTTCTGCTGGCGGCCTGTGGCAGTGCGCCCCCCATGGAGGAGCCCGCCGCCCCGCTCCCGGATGCCCCTGCCAGCCAGCCCCAGCCGTCGGAGGCACCCTCCGATCCGCCCCCGGCGGAGGACCCGGCCCCCGGACAGCCCGTGGAGACCTACTTTGAAGCCCACAACATCCCGGTGGAGGACGGCCCCCGGGACTGCGCCATGAGCGGCGTCATCTACCATCCCGAAGCCTATGGCCAGGAGGGGATGCAGGAGGCCCAGGACTTCACCCGCACCGTCCTGGGCTGCTACACCGAGCCTGCGGAGGAGGGCTTTGTCACCGTCCACTACATCGAAGAGGTCAAGATGACCCTGAAGGACTACGACTACGACGGCTTCGGCATGGACGTCATGCGGGAGCTCACCAGCTGTTGGTTTTCCAGCGGCCTTTACGACCTGTACACCGGGATAGAGCTGCCCATGGGCAGTCTGAACGGAGACGTGGCGGGGTCTGAAAACATCACCATCGTGGAGGCGGGGGGCGTCAGCTATGAGATCACCTCCTCCCGGGAGCAGGAGTGGAGCTTCGGCCCCTGGGCCATCGAGCCCAACTGGGAATACGGGTACAGCAATGGGGCCTGTGTTTCCCACGCCACCATCAAGGTCCCGGCAGGGTACGACGGTCTGGTGTACGGCTGTATCTACCGGGACAAGGTGACCGACGGGATGGCAGGCCGGTTCGATGATGGAAACGAGGCCGCCCTGGTGGAGCCCGAATATGCCGCCGACAACGAAAACTGGGGGAAGTCCATCTACTTCCGGATCAACGGACCCGCCACCCCCACCATCCCGGCCAGCGACCCCGCCGGGCCCGATCCCTTTGTCGAGGGGTCCAATCCCTACGAGTCGATGAGCGGGCAATAAGACCGGCCCCAACGCCGTTTCGTTCCCCGGCGCTGGACTTCGCCAAGAAATGTATGACAGGAAAAGAGGAGCCCGGTTTTTGGCTGGGCTTCTCTTTTTGTGTGGGGCTGGAACAGCGGTGAGTACCGCAGTATCCCAGGCTCGTCCGTTCCAGATTCGGCCTTACGGCCTGTCTGGAAGGGCAGGCGGTACAAGGCGCAAGCGGGAGGCGCTCCTGCGGCTGGGTGACGGCCAGCCTCGTTACCGGCCGCAGGTTGTCACTTCGAGAAAACAAAGCCGGGAAGGGGTAACTTGCGGCCCTTCCCCGGCTTTGTTGTTTTTCGTGCGGCCTGGTTTTATCGGTTTGCGGCTTTGGTTTTGCGGCTTGGTCTTTGCAGCCTGCCAACCTTTAGCGCCTAGGGGTATTTCGCTCCCTGCGGGGAGCGACCAGGGCGTCGCCCTGGACCTACCGCCCTTTGAAAAGGGCGGCCCTAAACTTTGCCTGGCTCGATTGCTGCCGGGTGCTTGCCCCCCGCCAGTTGACACCCCCCCGACTTTCCACTATAATGGCTTGTATAAAACCCGCCGCCAAGCCATCCCCCACGGCGGCAGAGAGGGAGTAGAACATGGTCGAACCCGAAGTCACCGTGACCTGGACCCCGGAGTACGTCATCGAAAACCGCCAAAAGTGCCTCAGCTTTTTGCAGGCCATGAACCTCCTGGCCGTCCGCTATATCGAAAAACGGCGGTACGCCTCCGCTGTCACCTCCCTGGACCAGCTCCTCAACGGCCTGGAGGTCATGCACAACAGCAGGCGGTACGGCGACCTGCGGTCCCATATGTCCTTCCTCTCCTTTGTGGAGGGGGTCATCATGGCCTTTGCCAACCCCGAGGCCATGACACGGGAGGCCGCCGAGCTGGGGCGCTCCACCAAGTACACCCCGGAGCAGTTTCGGGAGAAGAGCCTGGAGATCGCCAGGGACCTTGTGGCGGACGCCCAAGACTTCGCCAGGGCCGGCGAGATGAAGCAGAGCCTGGCCCCCCTCCTGGAGGTCCTGGAGCGGGGGAACGAGACGGTCCAGCAGTTCCGGGACGAGGAGTTCCCCGACCATCCCGAGGAGATTTTGGAGATGTACCGGAACTTCAACGCCCGGATGTTCGACCCCCTCATCGAGCGGGGGGTCTCCACCATCCCCCTGCCCCCGGGGGACCAGCGGGCCCGGTCCGGCGTCCGGGAGGAGGTGGCCCGGGAGAAGAAGCAGAAGGCCCGAAAGCACCGGGCCTATCCCCCCGGGAGGTTCCAGAGCTTCGGGGCCTGGGCCCAGGCCAACGGCTGGGACGAGGAGGACCTGGCCAAGGTCTATAGGAGCGTGCGGTTCCGGAAGAACCTCTACGCCGTCCTCTCCTGCACCCCCCTGGTCATCCTCTTTGTCCCCTTCTACTTTCTGGCCAGCGACCTGGTGGAGGTCCTCCGCCTCCGGGACCTGAAGGCCAAAGGCCGGACCTCCAACCTCACCGCCGGCCTCATGGGCGTCTTCATCCTGGTCTGGCTCCTCATCCCGCCCCTGGTCACCTCTTTGATCTTCGGCCTGATCATCTACCTAACCGGCTGGGGGATGGGCCTGGGGAAGCGCCACCCCCGCCCCGAGGGCTGGACCGCCGGTCTCCAGCCCGCCCCCGCCCCTGCGGCCATGGCCCCCGTCCGGGAACGCTCCTCCGGGAGCGCCCTGGGAAAGGTGGCTCTGGTGGCCCTCTGCGGTCTGGTGGCGGCGGTGGTCTACATCGCCTTCTTCACCCCCGTCATCGACGGGTTTCCCCCACGGCCCCAGCCGGCCAGCGGTATTTCCCAGGGGGACACGGGGGAGCCCGCTCCCTCCCCGGACGCCCCTTCGGGGGGATCGGAGGGGGACCCCGGCCCCGGGGAGGGCCATGACCTGGAGGGCGTCACCTGGGTCTCGGTCCGCCGGGAGCGGGACGCCGTCCGGGTGGAGAGCTACCGCTTCCAGGACGGGGAGGTCATCTACCACCTGACCCCCTACCAGAACGCCGCTCTGGAGCCCCTGGGGGAGGAGGAGGGCTGGTATGTTCTCCCCATGGGACACCCCGACTACTACGGGGACTACCGCCTGGAGGGGGAGGACCTGGTCATCGACATCCGGGGGAACACCTACCAGCCGGAGAGCCCCGAGGCCACCCGGGTCCTGGCCCTGGACTGGGATGACAGCGGGGACCTCCTCCTGGACGGGAAGGTCTTTCTCCCCGACGCCGACCCCGACGATCTGGAGGGGCTCTGCGCCAGGCTGGGGGTGGACCTTTCGGTGGAATGATCGCCTGGGTCTGTTCGCTGTTCGTTCCGGATTCGGGCCCTGGGGGCCCTGTCCGGAAGGGCAGGCGGTACAAGGCGCAAGCGGGGGCGCTCCTGCGGCTGGGTGTCGGCCAGTCTCGTTACCGGCCGCAGGTTGTCACTTCGAGAAAACGAAACCGGGGAAGGGTACCTTGCGACCCTTCCCCGGTTTTGTTGTTTTTTGTGCGGCCTGGTTTTGCAGGCCCTGCGGTCAGGTTCTGCGGCCCGGCCTATACATCCGTACAGGCCGCCAGCGCCTAGGGGTATTTCGCTCCTGCGGGAGCGACCAGGGGCGTCGCCCCTGGACCCTACCGCCCTTTGAAAAGGGCGGCCCTAAACTTTGCCTGGCTCGATTGCTGCCTTGCGCTTAATCGTCCCAATCGTCGAACTTCTTCCGGCGGCTGCCGCTCCTGCCGCTGCCGCCACGCCCGCCGTTCTGGTTCCCCAGCACCACAACGCCGCAAACCACGATCACGACCACCAGCACCCCCAGCAGCACCGGGATCAGCGGGAACCCGCCCTTCTTCTTCTCATCGTCGTCATCATCATCGTCGTCCTTCTTCTTATCCGCCGGCTTGCTGTCCGGTTCAGGATCGGGCTCAGGGTCCGGCTCGGGGTCAGGCTCGCTGGAGGAGGGCTCCGGCGCCGGCTCACTGGAAGAAGGCTCCGGCACAGAGCTGCTGGGCGGAGGAGCCACGCTGCTGGAAGGCGGCGGCGCCACCGAAGAAGCCGGGGGCGGCGTGGGGTTGTTCACCACGTTGGGGTCCAGGGGCTTGCTGGTGGTGTGGTCCATCAGCGCCTTGCTGCTCACCACATAGCTCCCCAGCGTCTTGGTCTTGATGACATAGGCGCTGTTGTCGCTGTCGTAGCTCCCCCCCAGCCGGTACAGGCTGTTGTCATCCTTGATGCCGTAGATGTACTCGTTGGGCTTCATATAGATGGAGAGCTTCCCTTCCAGCTCAAAGGTGGGCCGGGCGTCCCAGTTGATGAACCGCATCTTGGCCGTGTTGTACTTGGTGGTCAGGGCGGCGTTCTCCGTCTCGTTAAAGCCCAGGAACAAGGAATCCTGGTCCACGATCTTCACCACGTACTTGGCGATCTTGGTCCCCTTGTCGTTGTCAAAGTCGGCGGTAAAGGTCCCGTAGTCGTACCCGTCCTCGGTGACGAACTTCACCTTGGATTCCTGGTAATCGTAAGGCAGGCTGAACTTCCGGTCCCCGTCCTGGTACATCTCC
>CANOCD010000037.1 GCA_947564495.1 uncultured Angelakisella sp.
GGGGCCGTAGGCGTCGGTGGCCAGGGTGATGCCCAGGGTGGAGAGCATCCCCACCCCGGCGATGCCGATGCCGTAGAGGCCCCGGTTAAAGCTCTGGGTGAAGAGCCCGGCGGCGTCCACGATCTCCACGCTGCCGCCGGCGGCGAAGTAGCTGATGAGAACGGCAGCGGCCACGATGAGGATGGAGGCCATGGTGGATTCCATCCCCAGGGAGACGCCGCCGATCATGATGGTAGCGGTGCCCGTCTCGGAGGCGGCGGCCAGCTTCTGGGTGGGGGGATAGGTGTCGGAGGTGTAGTATTCGGTGAAGTAGCCGATGGCGCAGCCTCCCGCCAGGCCGCAGAGGATGGCGATGTAGACCCCCCAGCTCCCCAGGACCCAGTAGGTGAGGGGGGCGGCGGCCAGGGCGGAGAGACCGGCGGCCAGGTAGGTGCCGGTGCGGAGGCTGGTGAGAAGGGATTTCTGGGAGGCGTTCTCCTTGGTGCGGACGAAGAAGGTGCCCGCAATGGAGCAGAGGATGCCGCAGGCGGCCAGCATGATGGGCAGCATGATGCCGTTCCAGCCGTAACCGGCGGTGGCACCCAGGACAAAGGTGGCCAGGATGGAGCCCACGTAGGACTCATAGAGGTCGGCGCCCATGCCGGCCACGTCGCCTACGTTATCGCCCACGTTGTCGGCGATGGTGGCGGGGTTCCGGGGGTCGTCCTCGGGGATGCCGGCCTCCACCTTGCCCACCAGGTCGGCGCCCACGTCAGCGGCCTTGGTGTAGATGCCCCCGCCCACCCGGGCAAAGAGGGCCATGAAGGAGGCGCCCATGCCGTTCATCACCATGATGTTGCCCAGCTTCACCGGGTCGGTGATGCCGGCGCCGAAGTGGAGGATGCAGAACCAGAGGAAGATGTCCAGCATCCCCAGGCCCACCACGGTGAAGCCCATGACCGAGCCGGCGGAGAAGGCCACCCGGAGCCCCCGGTTGAGGCTTTCGGAGGCCGCCTGGGCGGTGCGGGCGTTGGAGTTGGTGGCGATCTTCATGCCGATGTACCCGGCCAGCATGGAAAAGACGCCGCCGGTGACAAAGGCGAAGGGGGTGAACTGGGAGAGCATCTCCCCGCCGGTGCCGAAGGCGATGATGAGCAGCAGGACGAACACCACGGCGAACACCTTGGCCACGGTGGAATACTGGTGGGAAAGGTAGGCGTTGGCCCCCTCCCGGATGGCGGACGCGATCTTCTTCATCTTATCGCTGCCCTCGGAAAAGCCCATGACCCGCTTGGCCTGGATGACGGCGAAGGCCAGGGCCAGCACCGAGCCGGCCAGGCCGAACCAGAACAGATTCTCTACATACATAAGTGTCTCCTCCTTGCGTTCTCTTTCCCTCGTCGAGCCCCCCTGGATGTCCCCGGCGGGGCGGTTTTTCGGGCCCCGGCGGCGACAGCTCCGGTAAAAAAGGGTGCAAAACCCCAGGCTGAACGGGTCCCCCGGAAATTTCCGGAGGCCCCGCTCAACCCGGCGGCGTTCTTTCTTTCCTTATCCCCGGCGTGCTCCGGGGATCATTGATACTGTGTCCCAGTGCCCTTGGTCATGCAGTCGTAGGCTTTCTGGACCTTGGCGTAGTTGCCGTCCCGGTCCAGGGCGATGCCCCGGCCCACGCCGTCCACGATCTCCCCACGGCCCAGCTTTTCCAGCTTTTCCTCCAGGGCCCGGAGCATGGCGGGGGCGCTCCCCGGCTCGGTGGAGCGGCCGTCGAAGATGACGTGGTAGTAAACGTGTTCCACGCCCTCGGCCATCTCGGTGAGCATCAGGGGGTAGTCGATGCAGCCGTGGCTGGACTTTTCGGTGAGGTAGGCGATGAGGTGGAGGGCCCCCGTCTTTCTGGCCCCCTCGATGGCCCGGAGAAAGACAGGGTTCTTCCGGAAGGACCCGTCCTGGATGGCGGAATCCATCCGCACGTCGTCCTGGGCCACCACACGGCCCGCCCCCAGGTTGGAGTGCCCGGCCTCGGAGTTTCCGGCCTTTCCGGCCTTGAGGCCCACGTCCTCCCCCGAGGCCCTCAGCTTGCAGCCGGGGCTGGTGCGGAGCAGCTCATCCCAGTCCGGGGTGTCGGCCAGGAAGATGCCGTCCCCGTCGTCCCCGGAGCCGAAGCCCCAGCCGTCCAGGATCATCAGCATCATCTTCTTATTGGTGAAGTCCTTCTCGGCGATGAGGCTCTCCCCGGTCATCTCCGGGGGTTTGGGCAGGCCCAGCACCGACAGCACGGTGGGGGCCACGTCCCCCAGGCGGCCGTCCCGAAGGGTCACCTTTCTCTCCCGGGGGTCCAGGAGGAGGAAGGGCACCAGGTTGGTGGTGTGGGCCACGTGGGGCTTGCCCTTGGCGTCGTAGAGGGCCTCGATGTTGCCGTGGTCGGCGGTCACCGCCACCACGTAGCCGTGGTCCCGGGCGTACCGGGTCACTTCGCTGACGTAGCGGCTCACCACCGCCGCCGCCTCCAGCTTGGCCTGGGTGTTGGCGGTGTGGCCGATGACGTCCCCGTTGGCGAAGTTGGTGAGGATGAAGTCGTAGCCATCGTCCACGGCACCCTTCACCTTTTCGGCCACGGTTGGCAGGCTCAGCTCCGGCTTTTGGTCAAAGGGGATGCCCTTGGGGGAGGGGACCCGCAGGTCGGTCTCCCCGGGGAAGGGCTCGTTGCGCCCGCCGTTGAAGAAGAAGGTCACGTGGGCGTACTTTTCGCTTTCGGCACAGTGGAACTGGCGCAGCCCCGCCTCGCTGATGACCTGGGCCAGGGGCATTTGCACCTTTTCCGGGGCGAAGGCGATGGGCAGGTCCTTGAACTTGTCGTGGTACATGGTCATGATGACAAACTCCAGGTCCCCCATGTGGTCCCGCTGGAACTTGTCGAAGCCGGGGTCGGTGAAAGCCTCGGTGAGTTCGATCTCCCGCTCCCCACGGCGGCAGCAGAAAATAACGTGGTCCCCGTCCTTGATCTTGCCCAGGGGGGCCCCGTCTTGGTCCACCCGGGCCATGGGCTCCAGGGAGTAATCGGTCTGGCCCTGGGCGTAGGCGGCCTCTACCGCCTTGGCCAGGGCCTCGCCCCCTCTGTCGATACGTTCGCTCATCAGTTACCTTCCCCTTTCTCGGTCCCCGCCGTCAGGGGCGGGAAAATATCCAGCAGCTGGGCAAAGTGGTGGATGAACCGGTCAGGCCGGTTCTGGTCGGTGACGGTCTGGGGCTTCTTGCCGGGGTACTGGACCCCCACCGTCATCCCCAGGCCGGCGGCCTTGGCCCCCACGATGTCCCGGTCCAGGTTGTCCCCCACGTAGCAGGTGCGGGCCGGGTCGGAGCCGGTCTCGGCCAGGGCGTAGTAGTAGATGGCGGGGTGGGGCTTGCGGATGAGGCAGACCGAGGACTGCTGCACCGACTTGAAGTAGGGCCGCAGGCCGTCCCGGTCCAGCCAGTCGTCCACCTCCTGGACCCCCACCAGGTCGCTGACGATGGCCAGGGTGTAGCCCCGGCGGTACAGCTCCTTCACCGTGTCGGCGCCCCCGTCGGTGACCACCCGCTCCCCCTTGGTCCTGCGGTAGGCCCAGGTCATCTCGGCGGCGTGGCGCTTCACCAGCTCCTCCGGGTAGTCGTAGGCCAGCCACCGGGTCCACAAAGTCTCCACCGGGGCCTCGCAGTAAAAGGTGAGGGCCCACTCCCGGTACCGGTCGTACCGGGGCTCGATGACCTCCCGGTAGAACTCCTCCGGGTCGGTCTCCACCCCCAGACAGCGGGTGATGACCCCCTTGGCCTCCCGCTGGTAGGCATCATCCTTGCGGATGACCCGGAAGGTATCCCCCAGGTCGATGAAGATGGTGTCGATCCTTTTTTCCATTGTCATTCCCCTTCCTGGTGCAAGATGGGCAGGTCCAGAATATCCAGGAACCGGTGGACGATGTAGTCGGGCCGGTTCTGGTCGGTGATGGTCTTTTGGGCCAGCTTTTCCGGGGAGATAAAGAGGACGTTGGCCCCGATGCCGGCGGCCTTGGCCCCAACGATGTCCCGGTTGAGGTTGTCGGCCACCGAGGCGCAGGCCCCGGGGGGGAGCCCCAGCTCCCGGCAGCCCATGCGGTACATCTCCGGGTCGGGCTTGCGGATGTGGCAGATGGAGGAGAGGACCACGGCGTCAAAGTAGGGCTCCAGGCCGTCCTCCCTCAGCCAGTCGTAGATCTCGTGTTCGCCGATGAGGTTGGAGATGATCCCCAGGCGGAAGCCCCGGCGTTTCAGCTCCCGGATGACCTCCACGCCCCCCTCCACCACGTGGCGCAGCCCCTTGGACTGGCGGTACTGGAAGGTCATCTCGTGGCAGATCTCCCGGAGCTTTTCCTCCCCCAGCTCGGGGAGGAGCCATTTGGCCCAGAGCTCGTAGTCCCCGGACTCCTTGTTCTCGGAAAGGGCCCAGTCCCGGTAGGGGACGTACCGCTCCTCCACCATTGCGAAGAACGCCTCCACGTCCTGGCGTCCGGCCAGCTGGGCCATCCGGGCCTTGGCCCGGGCGATGTGGCCCGGGTCCTCCTCGGCGATCCGCAGGGTGCCCCCCAGGTCGAAAAAGACCCCTCTGATCTGTTCCATGGCGTCACCTCCTGGCGGGGAAGAGGTCCAGCAGCTGGGGGATGGCCTTGATCTTAAAGTCGGGCTCCACCGTGGGGGCCTTGCCCTCCCGGTCGGCGGTCCCGGCGTCCTCAAAGAGGACCATGGCGCCGAAGCCGGCGTTCACGGCGCCCTCCACGTCCCGCACCGGGTTATCCCCCACATAGGCGCAGGCGCTGGGCTCGGAGCCGATGCACCGGGCCCCCAGGAGGTAGATGGCGGGGTCCGGCTTCCGCAGGCGGACCTTGGAGGAGAGCAGCACGGTGTGGAAGCAGTCGGCCACCCCGTCCCGGCACATCCAGTCGGGGATCTCGGTCTCGGTGATGGTGTTGGCGATGATGCCCAGGCGGTAGCCCCGGGCCTTCAGCTCCCGCAGCGTCTCGATGGTGCCGTCGTGGACCACCCGGCGGCCGTCGTGGTCCCGCCACAGGCGGGTGAGCCGGGCGGCGTTGGGGGCCACCCGGCCGGCGGGGTAGTCAGGGAGCAGGTACCGGAGCCACAGCTCCATCTCGGAGACGTCCAGCAGCTCGGTCTTGGCCCAGCTCCGGTAGGCTTTCCAGTTCTTTTCCAGCTTTGCAAAGAAGGGATCGTGGGCTTCGGTGGCCCCCACCAGCTCCATCAGCTCCCGCTCCGCCTGGGCGGCAAACTCCGGGTCCTCCACCACATAGCGCAGGGTGGCGCCCACATCGAAGAAAATGCTTTCGATCTTGCGCTCCATCAGTCAGTCCTCCTTACAAAAGATGTTTTTCCCGCCGCCCCGGTCAGAGCCTATTCAAGATTCCCAGGTGCGTCGAACGGGCGGGGATTTTTTCGTCCTGCAAGGCACAAAAACGCAGTCCAGCCTTTATGGCTTACAAGTTTTTGTAACGCCGCAGGACGGAAAAAGACCCGTTCGGGCGGCGCGCAGGGGAATTTTGAATAGGCTCTTAGTCTTTCCCGTTCTCGCCGGCGATGATGGCGGGGATCTCGGTCAAACTGTCAATGAGGTAGTCGGGGACGAAGCCGCTCTGCTCCAGCCCCTTGTCCCGGTGGGCGATGCCGGGGTTCCTGATCTGGATCATCAGCCGCCACCCGGCGTTCCGGGTCCCCCGGACGTCCCGGGAGATGGTGTCCCCCACATAGGCCAGCTCCCGGGGCAGAAGCCCCAGGGCCTCCTCCGCCACCCGGAAGATGCCCGGGTCCGGCTTGCGGATGCCGGTGGCGCAGGAGGTCACCACGCAGTCCATATACCCCTCCAGGCCGTACTCGCTGAGGAAGTGGGGCACCACCGACACCGAAATGATGTTGCTGATGACCCCCAGCCGCAGCCCCATGGACCGCAGCTTTTCCATCGTCTCCAGAAGGCCGGGGCGGCGCATCACCCGGGTGCGCTCGTAGTCGTAAAGGAAGCTCAGCTCCTCGGCCATGGGGGCCAGCTGCTCCCGGGTCAGGCCGTACTCCCGCAGGAACCACCGGCTCCAGATCTCCGCCGAGGGGTGCTCCCGGAGGCTGCCCTCGGTCATATGCTTGTATTCCTCGGCGTTGACCCCCAGCCCCCGGGCCAGTTCCTCCGCCGTGGTGTCCAGGTGGATGCCGTAGTCCCCCAGCCGGTCGATGACCCGCCGGGCGAACCAGACGTCCCGCCCCGGGGGGGAATCGCTGGTGTGGAGCGTTCCCCCCAGATCGAACAGCACCGCCTTGATCATGCCGCCTCTCCTCCTTTCCTCACTCCTGCCTTTCGGGTAAGCAAACGTTTCCGGAAACGGGTCTTATGCGCTCTGGGCCCGGGTCAATCCGCAGAGGATGGGATAGACGTCGTAGATGTCCTCCACCAGGTAGTCCGGCTCGTACTCCCGGCGGATGCCCAGGTCCTTCATCTTGGTCAGCTTGGAGCTGATCTGGATGGCCTTGGCAAAGCCCGCCCGCTTGGACCCGATAATGTCCCGGGAGACGGTGTCCCCCACGTAGACGCACTCCTCGGGCCGGGAGCGGAGCTGGAGCATGGAGACCCGGAAAATGTCCGGGGAGGGCTTCCGCATCCCCGTGACGGAGGAGAGGGTCACATCCTGGAAGTAGCCCCGGATGCCATACTCCTCCAGGATGTCAAACACCTGGTAGAGGGCGGCGGTGTTGCTGATGATCCCCAGCTTGAGCCCCAGGCCGTCCAGGCCCTGGAGCATCTCGGCCACCCGTGGCCGCAGGGAGCGGTGGTAGTAGGTGACCTCCCACATATGGGCGATCTCCTCACAGTGGGGGACCAGGACCTCCGCCGGAAAGTCAAAGGTCTTTAGGATGTAGTCCCGCCAGATCTCCACCGGCTTCAGCTCCACGTCCCGGGCGTCCCGGTACTCCCCGTACCGGAGCCAGCCCTGGTCGACCCGGGCTTTCAGCTCGTCGTGGTCCACTTTTGGGTCCAGGCCGTAGCTCAAAAGCATCTCCCGGAGCCTTTCTATGGCCTCCCTCTGGGAACGGTCATCCACGAAGATGTCCTCCAGGGTGCCGCCCATATCGAACATTACAGTCGTGATCACTTTGTCCACCTCCTGCTGGGGTCCTTGTCTGGGGCGTTGCAGATCGCAGAGTTTACAAAAAATTTCTTGGCTTTTCTAGGTTTCTCCCGCTCATCCTGGTTCCGTCTCCCTCCTCGGAGCCGGAACAGGGGGTCCCGCCGTCACCGCCGGTCGGTGTACTTCTTCCACTCCGGCTTTTCCTCCTCCACCAGAGGGGGCCGGTAGTCCCGGCGGTAGAGCAGGTAGGTGACCGCCGTCCCCAGGGCCACCGGGATCACCGCGAACCACAGGGCGAAGGTCAGCATCGCTTGGATGACTTCCCAGTCCCCCAGCATGAAGCAAAGGGTGATCCCCGAAGCCACGATGTACAGCGCCAGCCACAGATGGGTGCCGAAGGCCAGGCGCTTGTCGGGCAGGACCAGGTGGAGCAGGGCGCTGATCCCCGCCCCGGCGGCCCCCACCAGCAGGGACTGGATGAGATTGCCCGCCGCGGGGGGCAGGCCGGACAGGGGGGCCGTCAGCGCCTCGATGACCCAAAAGAAGCCGCCGATGTAGATGCCGAGAAAGACGAAGCTGAGGCAGAAGGTGTAGACCATCAGGCCGCTTTTGGGCTTGCCGTTCTCGGTAAAGAGGAAGGTCCGCCAAAAGCTCTGCTCCCGTTTTTTCCACCGCTCCTTGCGCTCCTCCCGGGCTCTTTCCCGCTCCATCTGCTCCAGCTGACGGTAAAAATCATCCTGTCTGTTCACAGAACCGGAGCCTCCTCCCGCAGTCTTATGAAACATCCCCCGCAGGGCGGGCGCTCACCCACCCTGCGGGGAGAAATCGACCGTAGGTACTTAGGTTATTTGGTGTAGGGGCTGATGCTCAGCCAGTAGGTCCACAGGTCCTGGGTATCCCGGAACACGTTGTTGATGGCGGCCAGATCGGGCTCAATGGCGCCGGACTCGGCCAGGGAGACGGGGTTCCAATCGCCTTCAACGTCGCTGCGGACCGGCCAGTTGCCTTCCTTGGAGAAGGGCTTGAGGCCGCCGGACTTGCCGTCGGCGCCGCCGGTGACCCAGCGGATGAAGAGGCGGGCGGCGGCGGGATGCTTGCAGCCCTCCACGACATACAGATACTCGCAGTTCTCCAGGCCGGTGTAGGGGGCCAGGTTGGTCAGCCAGGCGATGTTGTAGCCGGATTCATCCCGGTTGCCGATCTTGCCGCCGGAGGCCAGGCAGAGGGCGGGGTCATCCTTGGTGGAGTTGTGGACAGCCTGGACCAGCTCGTCGCCGTCGCCGATGAAGGTCATCTTCAGCTGGCTGAACCGCCACATATACTCCAGGCCGGCGTTGTTCTCGGGGACGTCAAAGTCGAAGCCGGAAGGATCGTAGGTGTACTCCAGGTCCTTGTTGTACAGGTCCTTGTAAGCCTTTTCCATCTGGTCGGCGTTGACCACGAAGCTGGCAAACAGGGAGAGGTAGGCGGTCTCGGTGCCGATCTCCTTGGTGAACAGGCGGTACTTCTGGGTGCCGTCCTCCTTGG
>CANOCD010000038.1 GCA_947564495.1 uncultured Angelakisella sp.
CATATCCGCGAAAGTGCCTGTATTTCAAGGCTTTTCAGAGATAATCAAGGTTGTTCTTAGAAAAAGTTCATAAATTATCCATTGTTTTCTTGGTGGTTTCGTCCTATAATAAGGCGGTCGGATATTTTGACTGTCGAAATACTTGGAATCCTATGGAACAGGAGGTCATCCCTTGGACAGCTTGGACGAACGGCTTTTTCGGGCCAACGCCCGGTATCTCCACACCCTCACCAGGGGCGGGGCCTGGCCCCAGCCGCAAATACACGCCCTGGTCTTTCTGGACCGCCACCGGGAGGCCCCGGTGACCCCCACCCAGCTCAGCCAGGTCCTGGAGGTCCGCCCCTCCACCATCACCCCCATGCTCCAGCGGCTGGAGGACCAGGGGCTCCTCTCCCGCATCCACTCCCGGGAGGACCGGCGGCAGGTGTTTTTGGCCATCACCCCCAGGGGCCGGGAGTTTTTGGAGGAGAACCGGGAGCGGACCACCGCCTTCTACCGGGGGCTTCTCTCCCGCCTTGCCCCGGAGGAGGTCCCCCTTTTCCTGGACCTGCTGGAAAAAATTTCTGACCCGCCGCCCCCCGACTTTGCCCCGAAAGGATGTGAACCCCCGTGCTGAAGATCTTAGGCAAGCTGCGCCGGTACTGGCTGCTGTTGCTCCTTCTGGCGGCGACGACCCTGGCCGGGGTCTACGCCGACCTCTACCTCCCCACCCTCATGGCCAAGATCATCAACCAGGGGGTCTCCACCCGGGACTACGGCTTCATCTTCCGCACCGGGGGGGAGATGGTCTTTTTCGCCTTTGTGGGCATCCTCTGCGTCATCGCCGGCAGCGCCCTGGGCTCCCGGGTCTCCATGGGCTTCGGCCGGGACCTCCGGGGGGCCATGTTCCGCAAGACCGCCGGCCTTTCCCTCACCGAGTTCGATTCCTTCGGCACCGCCACCCTCATCACCCGGACCACCAACGACATCAGCCAGCTCCAGATGTTCGTGATGATGGCCTTCCGCATCCTCATCCGGGCCCCCCTGATGATCGTGGGGGGCATCACCATGGCCCTCAGTTCCAGCGCCGAGCTTTCCCGGGTGGTGCTCCTTTCGGTGCCCACCCTCATCGCCATCGTGGCGGTGATCTCCTGCCTGGCCCTCCCCCTTTCCACCACCATCCAAAAGTCGGTGGACCGGGTGAACCTCATCCTCCGGGAAAAGCTCACCGGCCTCCGGGTGGAGCGGGCCTTCGGCACCGAGGAGTACGAGGAGGAGCGGTTCGACAAGGCCAACCGGGACCTCACCGCCGTGAGCATCAAGATGCACCGCACCATGGGGGTGATGATGCCCGGCATCACCCTTCTCATGAGCTGCACCCAGATCTTCCTGGTCTGGTCCGGAGCGGTCCAGATCGACGCCGGGGAGCTGCTGGTGGGGGACATGATGGCGGTGATCCAGTACGTCATGCAGATCATGATGTCCTTTATGATGTTCAGCATGATCTTTGTGATGATGCCCCGGGCCATCGCCTCGGGGCGGCGAATCCAGGCGGTGCTGGACGCCCCCGAGGCCATCACCGACCCCCAGGTCCCCGCCCGGGAGACCGGCCTGCGGGGGACGGTGGAGTTCCGGGACGTCTCCCTCACCTACCAGGGGGCGGAAAAGCCGGTGCTGGAGGGCATCTCCTTTACCGCCCGCCCCGGGGAGACCACCGCCATCATCGGCTCCACCGGCAGCGGCAAGTCCACCCTGGTCAACCTCATCCCCCGGCTCTTTGACGCCACCGGGGGCCAGGTGCTGGTGGACGGGGTGGACGTTCGGGAGATGACCCAGCAGCAGCTCCGGGACAAGATCGGCTTCGTGCCCCAGAAGGCCCTCCTCTTCCGGGGGACCATCCGGGAGAACATCGCCTACGGCAAGGCCGGCGCCACCGACGAGGAGCTGCTGGAGGCGGCAAAGACCGCCCAGGCTCTGGACTTCATCCAGTCGAAGCCCGGGGGGCTGGATTCCCCGGTGGCCCAGCTGGGCCAGAACTTCTCCGGGGGCCAGAAGCAGCGGCTCTCCATCGCCCGGGCCCTGGTCCGCAAGCCGGAGGTCTATATCTTCGACGACAGCTTTTCCGCCCTGGACGCCCGCACCGACGCCGCCCTCCGGGCCGCTTTGAAGGAGACGGTGGGGGAGGCCACCGTCCTCATCGTGGCCCAGAAGGTCAGCACCATTATGGACGCCGACCGCATCCTGGTGTTGGACGGCGGGGGCTGCGTGGGGATGGGCACCCACCGGGAGCTGCTGGAAAGCTGCCCGGTCTACCAGGAGATCGTCTATTCCCAGATGTCCGCAGAGGAGGTGGCAGGATGAGAGGACCCATGCACGGTCCCGGCGGAGGCCGGGGCCCCGGCAATTTCGAGCGCCCCAAGAACCTGAAGGGGACCCTCCGGCGGCTGCTGGCCTTTATGAAGCCCTTCCACCTGGGCCTTGCCACCGTGGTCATCCTGGCCATTTTCAGCACCGTCTTTGACGCCGTGGGGCCCCTGATCCTGGGCTTTGCCACCAACGAGATCCAGCTGGGCTTCGACCGGATGGTGGCTGGGACGGGGGGCATCGACTTTGGGGCGGTGGCCCGCATCCTGGCCTTTATGGGGGGGATGTACGCCGTCTCCGCCCTGTTCGGGTATCTCAAACAGTACCTGGTCTCGGGGGTCTCCCAAAAGACCATCTACACCCTGCGGAAAACGGTGGACCAAAAGATCAAGCGGCTGCCCCTGGGGTACTTCGACAGTGGCTCCATCGGGGATGTTTTGAGCCGGGTGACCAACGACGTGGACACGGTGGCCAGCACCCTCCAGCAGGGCATCAACCAGGTGGTGGACGCTGTGTTCACCCTTGTCACCGTCCTGGTCCTGATGCTCTACATCAGCCCCGCCCTCACCTTCATCGCCCTGCTCACCCTGCCCCTCACCCTGCTGGCCTCGATGAACGTGGTCAAATTCTCCCAGAAGCTGTTCAAGGGCCAGGCGGACACCCTGGGGGCCCTCAACGGCTACATCGAGGAGATGTACACCGGCCACAACGTGGTCAAGGTCTTTTCCAAGGAGGCGGACACCATCGACGCCTTCGACGATCTCAACGAGGAGCTCTACCGCTACAGCTGGAAGGCCAACTTCCTCTCCGGGGTCATCATGCCTGTCAGCTCCTTCATCGGCAACCTGGGCTATGTCATCGTCACGGTGCTGGGGGCTGTCTGGGTCATCCAGGGGAAATTTTTGATCGGTTCCATCCAGTCCTTCATGCAGTATATCCGGCATTTTTCTAACCCCATCGTCCAGCTTTCCAACCTGGCCAATATGCTCCAGTCCACCATTGCGGCGGCGGAGCGGGTCTTTGCCTTTTTGGACGAGGCGGAGGAGTCCCCCGACCCCGTCACCGGGGAGGAGCCGGCCCGGGACGGCCCCGGCCAGGTGGAGTTCCAGAACGTCAGCTTCGGCTACAGCCCCGATCGTGTCCTCATCCGGGACCTGAGCCTTTCCATCCGCCCGGGGGAGACGGTGGCCATCGTGGGCCCCACCGGGGCGGGCAAGACCACCCTGGTGAACCTTGTCCTCCGGTTCTATGAGGTCAGCGGGGGCCGCATCCTCCTGGACGGGGAGGACATCGCCGGGATGTCCCGCAAGGCCCTCCGGGCCAGGATCGGCATGGTGCTACAGGACACCTGGCTCTTTTCCGGCACCATCCGGGAGAACATCCGGTACGGGAGGCTGGACGCCACCGACGCCGAGGTGGAGGAGGCCGCCCGGGCTGCCCGGGCCGACAAGTTCATCCGGGCTTTGCCCCAGGGGTACGACACCTGGCTGGGGGAGGACGCCGCCAACATCAGCCAGGGCCAGCGGCAGCTTTTGACCATCGCCCGGGCCATCCTCTCCGACCCGGACATTCTCATCCTGGACGAGGCCACCAGCAGCGTGGACACCCGCACCGAGGTCCTCATCCAGAAGGCCATGAACACCCTGATGAAGGGCCGCACCAGCTTTGTCATCGCCCACCGCCTCTCCACCATCCGGGACGCCGGGAAAATTCTGGTGATGCGGGACGGGGACATCATCGAGACAGGCAGTCACCAGGAGCTCATGGCCCGGGGGGGCTTTTACGCCCAGCTCTACCAGAGCCAGTTCCAGGGGGAGGCGGAGGCCAGCTGACCCCCTGCCCTGTCCAAAAAAGAAAGACCGCCGTGTTCCCTCCAACCTGGGAGGGGACACGGCGGTCCTTTTGTTTTGCTTTCGTTTAGATGGAAATTTCGTAGGCCACCTTGTACAGGTACTCGTCGATGTCCTTGACCATGTCCAGGGCCTCGTTGATGTCGTAGTCCACGATGCGGTTGTTCTGGATGCCCACGACCCGGTTGCCCTTGCCCTGCTCCAACAGCTCGATGGCACGGCAGCCCATGACGCTGGCGTGGACCCGCTCCATGGCGGTGGGGGTGCCCCCCCGCTGGACGTGGCCCAGGATGGTGAGGCGGCTTTCGATGCCGGTCTTTTCCTGGATGTAGTCGCAGATGCCCTGGGAGTTGCCCACCCCCTCGGCCACGATGACGATGAAGTGGTGCTTGCCGGTCTTTAGGGTGGAGCGCATCCGGGAGACGATGTCCCGGTCCAGGTCGTAGGGGCGCTCCGGGATGAGGGTGGCGATGGCCCCGCAGGCGATGCCGGCGTGGATGGCGATGTGCCCCGCCCGGCGGCCCATGACCTCCACCACCGAGCAGCGGTCGTGGGATTGGGAGGTGTCCCGGAGGCGGTCCACGCTTTCCACAACGGTGTTCAGGGCGGTGTCGAAGCCGATAGTGTACTCGGTGGAGGCGATGTCGTTGTCGATGGTCCCCGGCAGGCCGATACAGGGGATGCCGGCGTTGGAGAGGTTCCGGGCGCCCTTGAAGGAGCCATCGCCCCCGATGACCACCAGGCCGTCGATGCCCAGCTTGTGGCACATCTCCACGCCCTTCTTGAGGCCCTCCGGGGTCTTGAACTCCTCGCACCGGGCGGTGTAAAGGATGGTGCCGCCCCGCTGGATGATCTCGCTGACCCCCCGGAGCTTCATCTCCTCCACCTCGCCGTTGAGGAGGCCCTCGTAGCCCCTGCGGACCCCCATCATCCTGTGGCCCTTGTTGATGCCGGCCCGGATCACCGCCCGGACGGCGGCGTTCATCCCGGGGGCGTCGCCGCCGCTGGTGAGGACGCCAATGGTCTTGCATTCTATCATCTGGTATTCCTCCTGGCTCCGGCGGGAAAGGCCGCCGGGATTTTTTACCTGTTTCCCCTCTATTGTAAACCGTTCCCGCTGGGAAGTAAAGCGGTGAAAACCACCAAAGGAAACCCCCGGCTAGTCCAGTTTTTTTACGTTTTCGTCCCCCAGGTTGACTCCCAGCTCCCGGAGAAGCACCGGGTTGGGGTCGCACCACATGGACCGGGGGGCCCGGAGCATCTTTCCCGTGTCCTCGGCCCGGATGTAAACAGGGCAGTCCCCGTCGAAGATGGATAGAAGGAGCTTCACCCGGTCCATCACCGGGGCCTCCAAAGAGGCCACCCGGAGGTACACCCCCGCCTTGGAGCTGGGGGCGGCGGGGGCGGAGGGTCCGGCGCAGGCCGGCCTCTGGCCCCTGTCCCCCCGGCCGCCGCCATAGGAGGGGCGTTCCGGCATGGGGCCCTGGGACCGCTCCTCCAGGGTCATGGCGTCCTCCAGGATCAGCTTGGCGTCCTCCTCCTCCCGGAGGGAGACCCGGCCCCGGACAAAGAGGGGGGTATCTACCACCAGGCGGTGGGCGTTGGCGGCGTAGGCCTTGGGGAACACCAACACCTCGATGCTGCCGCTCATGTCCTCCAGGGTGAGGAAGGCCATGTTCTCCCCGCTCTTGGTGATCTTCAGCCGCTTGGCGGTGATCATCCCCATGACGTAGAGGCTCACGTTGTCGTATGCCTGGTTCTCGTCGTTGTCGGTGAGGCGGACCAGCTTGGTGGCCCCGTATTTGGGGTAGAGGGCCTCGTACCGGGACATGGGGTGTCCGGAGATGTAAAGGCCGGTGACCTCCTTCTCCCCGGCCAGGAGGAGGGCGGGGTCGTCCTCGTCGATGAGGGGGAGGGAGAGTTCCTCCTCGTCGGGCTCCTCCCCGAAGAGGCTGATCTGGCCGGCGCTCCGCCACCGCTCCCGGGCAGCCAGGACCTCCCCGGCCCGGGGGTAGCCCTCCAGCATCTGGCGGCGGTTGGCCCCCAGGCCATCCAGGGCCCCGCTTTTGATGAGGCTTTCGAGACTGCGCTTGTTCAGCTCCCCGCTGTAGGTGCGGCGGAAGAAATCCAAGAAACTCTTGTAGGGGCCGTTCTCCTCCCGCTCCTTGACGATCTGGCGGATGGCCGCCACCCCCACGTTCTTCACCGCCAGCAGGCCGAAGCGGATGCCCTTTTCGGTGACGGTGAAACCCTCCCGGCTCTCGTTGACCTGGGGGGGCAGGACGGGGATGCCCAGGCGGGCGCACTCCTCGATGTAGAGAATGACCTTGTTGGTGTCGTCCAGGACGCTGGTGAGGAGGGCCGCCATGTAGTCCTTGGGGGCGTGGCATTTCAGGTAGGCGGTCTGGTAGGCCACCAGGGCGTAGGCGGCGGCGTGGGATTTGTTGAAGGCGTAGGCGGCAAAGGAGCTCATCTCGTCGAAGATGCGGTTGGCGGCGTTCTCGGGGACGCCGTTTTCCCGGCAGCCGGAGAGGAAGTGGGCCCGCTCCTTTTCCATGACGTCGGCTTTCTTCTTGCTCATGGCCCGGCGGACGTTGTCGGCCTGGCCGTAGCTGTACCCCCCCAGCTCCCGGCAGATCTGCATCACCTGTTCCTGGTAGACGATGCAGCCGTAGGT
The DNA here is from genome assembly GCA_947564495.1 of uncultured Angelakisella sp. GTDB lineage: Bacteria > Bacillota > Clostridia > Oscillospirales > Ruminococcaceae > Angelakisella. The sequence goes on from CANOCD010000038.1 coordinate 6,871, forward strand.
CACGTCCAGGATGGGCCGGAGCTTGTCGGTGAGGTAGACGGCGTGGTCCGGGTGGTGGCGGCAGTCCACGTACTTGGGGATGGATTCCATGGGCCCGGGGCGGTAGAGGGAGACGGCGGCGATGATGTCCTCGATGGAGGTCGGCTGGAGCTGGGCAAGCATCCGGCGCATCCCCCCGGATTCCAGCTGGAACACCCCGGAGGTCTCCCCGGCGGAGAGGGCGGCGAACACCGCCGGGTCATCCAGGGGGATGGTGTCCACCGAGAAATCCGGGTCCTCCCGCTGGATGGCCTTGACCGTCTCGTCGATGACGGTGAGGTTCCGAAGGCCCAGGAAGTCCACTTTCAAAAGGCCCAGCTCCTCCAGGGTGGGGGCGGGGTACTGGGTGACGATGGCGTCGTCGTTTTTGGAAAGGGGGACGTAGCTTTCCACCGTGTCGTGGGTGATGACCACCCCGGCGGCGTGGGTGGAGGCGTTCCGGGGCATCCCCTCCACCTGGCGGGCCATCTCCACCAGCTGTTTGGCCTTGGGGTCGGCCTCCATCAGCTCCCGGAGCTCCCGGGAGCCCTCCACGGCCTTCTGGATGGTCATCTTGGGGCCCTTGGGGATCATCTTGGCCACCTGGTCGGCCAGGGCGTAGCCCACCCCCAGGGCCCGGCCCACATCCCGGATGGAGGCCCGGGCGGCCATGGTGCCGAAGGTGACGATCTGGGCCACATGGTCGGCCCCGTACTTTTGCACCACGTAGTCGATGACCTCCTGGCGGCGGTCGTCGCTGAAATCCACGTCGAAGTCGGGCATACTCACCCGCTCGGGGTTGAGGAACCGCTCGAACAGGAGGTTGAGCTTCATGGGGTCGATGCCGGTGATGCCGATGCAGTAGGCGGCGATGGACCCGGCCCCGGAGCCCCGCCCCGGTCCCACCGGGATGCCCTGGCTCTTGGCGTAGTGGATGAAGTCGTAGACGATGAGGTAGTAGTTGACATACCCCATCTTGTGGATGACCGAAAGCTCGTACTCCAGACGGTCCCGGTACTCCTGGGGGGCGTTTTCCCCGTACCGGCGGACAAAGCCCTCCCGGCAGAGGCGGTAGAAGTATTCCCGGTTGTCCTCCCCGTTTGGGGCCTCGAACTTGGGGAGCTTGGTCTTGCCGAACTCGAACTCCACCTGGCAGCGGCGGGCGATCTCCACCGTGTTGGAAATGGCGGTGGGGATGGCCTTGAAGAGCTCCGCCATCTCGTCCCCGGATTTCAGGTAGAACTCCTGGGTGGGGAACTCCAGCTCCAGCTCCTCGTCCACCGTGTGGTTGGTCTGGATGCAAAGGAGGAGGTGCTGGAGGCTGTGGTCCTCCTTTTTGAGGTAGTGGGTGTCGTTGGTGGCCACCAGTCCCACCCCCAGCTCCTGGGAGAGCTTCACCAGCTGGGGCAGGATGCGGAGCTGGTCCTCGATGCCGTGGTTCTGGACCTCGATGAAGTAGTTATCCGGGCCGAAGAGGTCCCGGTACCAGGCGGCGGCCTCCTTGGCCTTCTGGTAGTCCCCGGCGGTCAGGGCCCGGGGGACCTCCCCCGCCAGGCAGGCGGAAAGGCAGATGAGGCCGTCGGTGTGGCCGGGAAGGAGCTCCCGGTCGATGCGGGGCTTGAAGTAGAAGCCCTCGGTGTAGGCCCGGGAGA
>CANOCD010000039.1 GCA_947564495.1 uncultured Angelakisella sp.
TGCAAAGGGAGACTTTGCGTCTTTTCCCGCCTACTGCCTGCCACGATCGGAGGTGCCCGCCTGTGCCGTCCCTGAAAAAATTCCTCGCCTTCCTCGACCTGGACCGGAAAAACCATACCCTCTCCCAAGCCTGCATCTTCCACCTCCTCTCCGGCGAGGACCTCCACCCCGGCCAGCTCCCCATCCTCTGGGCCATCGGCCAGGCTGGCTGCACCACCCAGGGCCAGATCGCCAGGATCTTGGGCGTCAGCCGGGCCGCCGTCGCCGTCTCCGCAAAAAGAATGGAGCACACCGGCCTGGTCCGCCGGGAAAAAGCCCCCAAGGACCAGCGGTGCACCATCGTTTCCCTCACCCAGAAGGGCCGGGAGATCGCCACCCGGGCCCGGGCCTCCCAGGAGGCCGTCTTTTCCCGCCGCCTGGCCGGGTTCTCCCAAGAGGAGATCGCCACCCTTTTGTCATTTTACGAACGCATGAATCATAATCTGGAAAGATACCGGCAGGAGCTGGAGCGTCCCTATCACCCCTGCCAGGAGGAGGAAGCCCTATGCTGAAGATCGGATTGGATGTCGGCTCCACCACCATCAAGTGCGTGGTCCTCGACCAGGAGGACAACATCCTCTATTCCTCCTACCACCGCCATTACTCCCAGATCACCCAGAAAACCGGGGAGCTCCTCTCCCGGGTCCTGGAGGAGGTGGCAGGAGACCGCCCCGCCTCCCTGGCCATCTCCGGCTCCGCCGGGATGGGCATGGCCCAGGGCTGCGGCATCCCCTTTGTCCAGGAGGTCTACGCCACCCGGGTGGCCGCCTCCCGCCTGGCCCCCGGCACCGACGCCATCATCGAGCTGGGGGGCGAGGATGCCAAGCTCCTCTTTTTGACCGGCGGCCTGGAGGTCCGGATGAACGGCTCCTGCGCCGGGGGCACCGGGGCCTTCATCGACCAGATGGCCACCCTCCTCAAGGTCACCCCCGACGAGATGAACGACATGGCCGCCCGGGCCCAGCGCACCTACACCATTGCCAGCCGCTGCGGCGTTTTTGCCAAGACCGACATCCAGCCCCTCCTCAACCAGGGGGCCAAAAAGGAGGACGTGGCCGCCAGCATCTTCGGGGCGGTGGTGAACCAGACCATCGCCGGCCTGGCCCAGGGGCGGCGCATCCAGGGGAAGGTTTTGTACCTGGGCGGGCCCCTCACCTTCCTGCCCCGGCTCCGCCAGAGCTTCGACAAGACCCTGGGCCTCACCGGCCTCTGCCCCGAAAACTCCCTCTACTACGTGGCCCTGGGGGCCGCCTGGTGCGGGGAGGGGGAGACCGACCTCCCCGCCGCCATCGCCGCCCTTGCCGCCTACCGGGGCCAGGGGGAGTACGCCGTCATCCCGCCCCTTTTTGAGACGAAAGAGGACCACGTGGCCTTTACCCAGCGCCACTGGAAGCACGCCGTCCCCTGCGGCCGCCTGGAGGAGGTCACCGGGCCGGTGTACATCGGCATCGACGCCGGGTCCACCACCGTCAAGACGGTGGTCACCGACCAGAACGGCGGGATGCTCTACTCCAAGTACCAGTCCAACTCCGGCAACCCTGTCCCCCTCATCCGGGATTTCCTCCGGGAGCTCTACGACCTGCGTCCCGACATCCGCATCGCCGCCGGGGCGGTCACCGGCTACGGGGAGGAGATCATCCAAAGCGCCTTCGGGGTGGATTACGGGGTGGTGGAGACGGTGGCCCACTTCACCGCCGCCAAGAAGTTCCTGCCCCAGGTGGATTTCGTCATCGACATCGGCGGCCAGGACATCAAGTGTTTTAAGATCAAGGACGGGGTCATCGACAACATCTTCCTCAACGAGGCTTGCTCCTCCGGCTGCGGAAGTTTCCTCCAGACCTTTGCCGAGGCCCTGGGCTACTCCATCCAGGACTTCGCCAACCTGGGCCTTTTCGCCAAAAAGCCGGTGGACCTGGGCAGCCGCTGCACCGTCTTTATGAACTCCTCGGTGAAGCAGGCCCAGAAGGACGGGGCCAGCGTGGAGGACATCTCCGCCGGGCTCTCCATCAGCGTGGTGAAAAACGCCCTCTACAAGGTCATTCGGGCCGCCGACCCCTCCGAGCTGGGGCGGCACATCGTGGTCCAGGGGGGCACCTTCTACAACGACGCCGTCCTCCGGGCCTTCGAGCAGGAGCTGGGGGTGGAGGTCATCCGCCCCAACATCGCCGGGCTCATGGGGGCCTACGGCGCCGCCCTCTACGCCATCCAGACCGAGGCCCTGGAGGGGAAGGACAAAGACCCGGACCGCCGCAGCGGCATCCTGGGCCCCCAGGAGATCGAAGCCTTCCAGCACAAGGTCCAGGCCGTCAGCTGCGGCCTCTGCCCCAACAACTGCCGCCTGACGGTGAACACCTTCGGCGGGGGGCGCAAGTACATCAGCGGCAACCGGTGCGAGCGGCCCATCACCCACAAGGCCCAGGACAGCTCCCTGAACCTCTACCAGCAGAAGCTCCAGATGCTCCAAAGCTACAAGCCGGTCCCCGGTCCCCGGGGCAAGATCGGCCTGCCCATGGGGCTCAACCTCTACGAACTGCTCCCCTTCTGGCACCGGTTCTTCACCGAGCTGGGCTTTGAGGTGGTCACCAGCCCCCTCAGCGACCGGGACCTCTACCTCAGCGGCCAGCACACCATCCCCTCGGACACCGTCTGCTTCCCGGCTAAGCTGATGCACGGCCACGTGGAGGCCCTTCTCTCCATGGGGGTGACCACCGTCTTTTACCCCTGTATGTCCTACAACCTGGACGAGGGCCTGGGGGATAACCACTACAACTGCCCGGTGGTGGCCTACTACCCCGAGGTCATCCGCTCCAATATGCCCGAGGCCCGGGGGATCACCTTCATCACCGATTACGTGGGCCTCCACCAGCGGCGGCACTTCCCCAAAAAGATGACCGCCATCCTCTCCCAGTATTACGGGGGGATCACCCTGCGGGAGGTGAAGAAGGCCGCCGACGCCGCCTACAAGGAGTACGAGACTTATCTTGCCTCGGTCCGGGCCCAGGGGGCGGAGATCATCCGCCGGGCCCGGGAGGAGGGCCGGGAGCTCATCGTCCTGGCGGGGCGCCCCTACCACGTGGACCCGGAGATCAACCACGGCATCGACAAGCTCATCGCCAGTTTCGGGGTGGCGGTCATCACCGAGGACGCCGTCAGCGACCACATCCGGAAGTTCCCGGTGGGGGTCCTCAACCAGTGGACCTACCACAGCCGCCTTTACGCCGCCGCCCGGTACATCGCCACCCAGCCGGACATGAACCTGGTCCAGCTGGTCTCCTTCGGCTGCGGGGTGGACGCCATCACCACCGACGAGGTGCGGGAGATTCTGGAGGCGGAGCACAAGATCTACACCCAGATCAAGATCTACGAGATCACCAACCTTGGGGCGGTGAAAATCCGCCTGCGGAGCCTGTTCGCCGCCATCCGGCAGCAGCGGGCGGAGCAGGCCCAAAAGGAGGGGGAAAATGGCTGACAAGCACAGAATGGACCGGGTGGAGTACACCAAGGAGATGAACAAGGCGGGGTACACCATCCTCATCCCCAGCATGGCCCCCATCCACTTCGCCATGCTGCGGTACATCTTCTGGAGCAGCGGCTACCACCTGGAGGTGCTGGAAAACCACGGCCCGGAGGTGGTCCAGGAGGGGCTCAAGTACGTCCACAACGACACCTGCTACCCCGCCCTTCTGGTCATCGGCCAGATGCTGGACGCCCTCCACAGCGGCAAATACGACCTCCAGAAAACGGCCCTGATGATCACCCAGACCGGGGGCGGGTGCCGGGCCAGCAACTACATCTTCCTCCTCCGCAAGGCGCTGAAGAAGGCGGGGCTGGGGCACATCCCGGTCATCAGCCTCAACCTTTCCGGCCTGGAGAAGAACAGCGGCTTCACCCTTTCCCTCTCCATGATCCGCAAGCTGGTTGCCTGCGTGGTCTACGGTGACGCCATGATGCACCTATACAACCAGGTACGCCCCTACGAGTGCGCCAAGGGGACGGCCAAGCTGGTGGTGGACCGCTGGACCGAGCGGATCTGCAAGCAGTTCGACGCCGGCAAGGGCATCTCCATCGGCCAGATGCGGGAGAACCTCAGCGGCATCGCCGCCGACTTCGCCGCCGTCCCGGTGAAGAAGCAGCCTCGGGTCAAAGTGGGGGTGGTGGGGGAGATCTACGTCAAATACGCCAGCCTTGGCAACAACGACCTGGAGGCTTTCCTCCGGAGCCAGGGCTGCGAGTACATGGTCCCCGGCATCATGGGCTTCGCCCTGTTCAAGGTGGACAACCGCCTGGAGGACATCAAGCTGTACGGGGGCAATCCCGGCAAGTACGCTGTCTGCCAGGTGCTGATGAAGTATCTGACGGCCATGGAAAAGGAGCTCATCGCCGCCATCAAGAAGTACCCCCAGTTCGTGCCGCCCTCCTCCTACGCCCACACCAAGAGCCTGGTGAAGGGGGTCATCGGCTACGGCAGCAAGATGGGGGAGGGGTGGCTCCTCACCGCCGAGATGATCGAGCTGGCGGAGCTGGGCTACGGCAACGTGGTCTGCACCCAGCCCTTCGGGTGCCTGCCCAACCACATCAACGGCAAGGGGATGATCCGCCGGATCAAGGAGCTGTACCCAGAATCCAACATCGTGCCCATCGACTACGACCCCAGCGCCACCCGGGTGAATCAGGAGAACCGCATCAAGCTGATGCTGGCGGTGGCCCGGGAGGAGCTGGCCAAAAAGACCGGGGAACAGCCCGCCGGCGGGGAACCGGAGAGGGAGACGGTGGGGGTCGGGTGAGAGGCCCCGGCTGCCCGGTTTTCACAAGCAGAAGGCTGTGCATAGGACCGCCCCGGAGAGTTTGCGCTCCGGGGCGGTTTTGCGTCGGGGGCATGGCGGAGGCCCGGGGACGAATCCCCGGGCCCCTAAAATGAGGAGTGAAACGATTAGTTAGACGTAGCCTATTGCGGAGGCGGCCGCCACGATGACCATAGCGGTGACAGCCCAGATGGCGAACAGCTTGGCCATAAAGCGTATCCAGCGGTCGTAGGGGATTCCGGCCATGCCGATGAAGCCCATAAGGGCGGAGGAATGGGGGAGGATGTAGTTGCTCAGCCCGTCGCCGAAGTTGAAAGCCAGCACGGCGGTCTGACGGCTGACCCCCACCATGTCGGCCACCGGCACCATGATGGGCATGGTCACGGCGGCCTGGGCGTTCCCGGCCACGATAAAGAAGTTGGTGACGGTCTGGAGGATGTACATCCCGGGGGCCCGGAGGAAGCCCGGCAGCATCCCGATGCACCCGGCAAGGCTCCGGACCACGGTGTCCAGAACACAGCCCTCGGTGAGGATAAGGGTGGTGGCGCAGCCCATGGCGATGAGGATGGCGGGCTCGGTCATGTTCTTCATGCCGGTGATGTACTCCTTGGCGATGCGGCTGGGGCCGAATCCGGCGGCCAGTCCGGAAAGGATGGCCATGTACATAAAGACCACCGAGACTTTATCCAGCCCCCATTTGTACTTGAGGCAGCCGGAGATGAGCCAGACAAAGCAGCCCAGGACCACAAGGAGGACCAGAGCCTTCCGGCGGTCCATCTGCTGGAACTCCTCCAGGGGCTTGGCCTCCACCACCCCCGAGCCGGAATATCCATACATGGTGCTTTTGGCCGGGTCCGCCTTGACCTTTTGGGCGTACCGGACCAGGTAGGCGCTGGTGATGAGCCAGAAGATGACGAAACTGACACACCGCAGCCACAGGCCGGAGAAGGGGACCAGCTCTGCGATCTGCTGGGCGATGACGGTGGTGTTGACGTTCAGGGTGCCGGTGGAAAAGCCGATGGCGCCGCCCAGGCAGATCATGCCGCAGCCCACGATGGCGTCAAAGCCGAAGGCCATGGCGATCATCACGCCGATGGGGGCAAAGCCGATGAACTGGTTGTTGGCCATAGTGGTGGTGGCCAGGCCGAACACCAGGGTAAAGGCGGGGATGAGCCAGGTCTCCCGGCCGGAGAAGATCTTGGCCAGCTTGGCGGTGAGGGCCTCAAAGGCCCCGGTGGCCAGGATGACGCCGAAGGAACCGCCGATGATGAAGATGGAAAAGATGGTGGTGGCGTTTTTGGCGGCGGAGGCCATGATCTCCCCCGGGACCCGCCAGGGCGCCACCGGGGTGTTCTCCACATACTGGAAGGTGGAGGGGTCCACAACGGTGATGCCCTCTTCGTTTTGGTAACGCTGGTACTGTCCGGCGGGGATGCAGTAGGTCATCAGACAGGCCAGCAGGAGCACGCAGATGATGATCACATAGGAATGGGGGAACTTAAAGCCCTTTTTCACTTTTTCCGGGGATGCCATTTTGCTACCTCCTCTCATGGGGACACGGTCCCGTTCAGCAGTTTTCCTTCAGCTGGGGAACGATGTTGTCCCAAACACAGTCCAGCAGAGCCTGGTAATCAAATTCGTGGGACATGATGGCCACGCAGGCGTCCTGCTCCGGCAGGACGATGACCATCTGGCCGCCCCAGCCCAGCCCCCGGTAGGCGTTGTCCCGGGCGCACCGCCAGAAGAAGTAGCCGTACCCGGCGCACTCGTCCTGGCCCAGGGCCTTGCCCTCCACCCGGTTGGAGATCAGGTTGCCGGTGGCCTCTTCGATCCAGGCGGCGGGGACGAGCTGCCGGCCCTCCCACCGGCCCTTGTCCAGGAGCAGCTGGGCAAAGCGGGAAAGTTCGGTGGTGGAAAGGTGCAGGCCGCCGCAGCCCAGGGTGTATCCGCCCGCGGCGGACTCGAACCACTGGGGGTTTTTGATGCCCAGGGGCAGGAAGAGCCGGGGCATGAGGTAATCCCGAAGCCGCTGGCCGGTCCGGTCCTGGATGACCACCGAGCAGAGGTAGGGGCCGAAGTTGTTGTACTTCCAGTGGGTGCCGGGGGTGTAGGGGACATCGTAGGTCATGGCGTACTGGATCCAGTCATCGTTTTCCAGCTCGTCCCGTCCGGGGATGCCGGGAACGCCGGAGTAGCCCTCCAGGATGAAGTAGTCGTGGCCGCTGGCCATCATAATGGTGTCCCGGATGGTCATCTTCAGCAGATTTTCCGGGGGATCTTTGGGGAGCTTGTCCGGGAAGATCTCGGCGGGACGCTCGTCCAGGCGGAGGATACCTTCCTCCACCGCCAGGCCCACCGCCATGCTGACAAAGCTCTTGCTCACCGAGTGGATGTTGTCCCGGCGGTTGTCCCGCCAGTCAAAGCGGCCGACCTCCTCCCCGTGCTGACGGACCACCACATGGTAGGTGGTCAGCTTTTTTTGGATAATATCGTGGATATAACCTTCCAGGCTGATCTTTTTCATCGTGTACTCCTCTTGGATCTTTTCAGGGACCGTTCCCCGCCGGCAGGGCCCTTGCCGGAAGGAACACTTTACTTTACCCCTATTATGAAGTATAATTTGGTATATGTAAAATCGAATTGAAGAGATAAAAGACATTCGGTTTTTCTTATATCAATAAAGAAAAGTTCAAGTTGTTGTGGCAGTTCCACAAAAAAGGCCCCATTTTCATGGAGCCGAGGAGGTCGCTTTGTGAAATTTGATGAAAAACAGATCGAATTTATATTGACTATCGCCAAAGAGGGGGGCATCTCGGCGGCGGCCAAAAAGCTGTATCTCACCCAGCCAGCCCTGAGCCAGCGGCTGGCCAATCTGGAGCAGGAGCTGGGCTTCCGTGTCTTTCGCCGGGATGTCACCCCCATGGTCCCCACCGAGGAGGGGGCGCTGTACCTGAACACCCTCCAGGAGATGCGCCAGCTCCACCGGAACTTCCAACGCCAGCTGGAGGCCAGAAGGGACGGCAGGCACGGCTGCATCTCCCTGGCCCTTTCCCCCATGCGGGCCCAGCAGCTGCTGCCCCGCCTCTTCCCGGAGCTTCGCCGGAGCCTGCCCGGCCTGGAGGTGCGGCTCCTCCACGGGACCGACCGGGCGGCCCTTCACCGCCTCACCCGGGAGGGAACGGCGGACTTTTCCATCAACAGCCAGGTCTATCCCGACCTGGTGCAGGAAGTGGTGACGATCTCCAACTTTGTGCTGGTGGTCCCGGCGGGGCACCCCCTGGTCCGTGCCCGGGGCGGCGGCAGGGACTGGAAGGGCCAGGAAACGGCTACCCTGGACATGGTGGAGGACGACCTGTTCCTCCTCAACTACAGCACCCAGGGCAGCCGCATCATCCTGGAGCAATACTTCCAGGCCCAGGGCTTCACCCCCCGGCGATATATGGAGCTTTACGACAACTATACCATTGCCCGGCTGGTGGAGGCCGGGATGGGGGTAGCCATCCTCTCTATGGACAACGCTGCGGACTACATCCAAAAGATGGGAATCCGGGCTTTCCGCCTCCAGGATTCCCCTCGGAGCC
>CANOCD010000040.1 GCA_947564495.1 uncultured Angelakisella sp.
CACAGGCGGCGGCGTTAGAATATCCGCCCAAGGCCGACGCCTTTGGCCGTTCCCCTTCCCCGGGTCCAGGGCCGCAGCCCTGGGCGTTCTTTGCCTTCTTTCTGTCGCTACAGAAAGAAGGTCCGCCGGAAGGGCAACGTCGTTTAGCCATCAACCACAGACAGGTCCTAGGATGCACGCCCAATGAGCGCACGCCCAAAGGGTCACGGCCTAACGACAGGCACAGGGTCGGCAATCAGGACCGCAGCCTGGCGTGTTCCGGATTCGGCCCCAGCCGGGGCCTGTCCGGAAGGGCAGGCGGTACAAGCCGAAAGCGAGGGGCGCTCCTGCGGCCGGGTGCAGGCGCAGTCTCGTTACCGGCCGCAGGTTGTCACTTCGATTTCAGCAGGTGCGAAAGGAAAAGCCAGCCCTTCGTTCCCAGCACCATGTTTTTTCCTGCGTCCGGTTTCGTTAGGCTCGTTCCTTGGTTCAGCGGCCCGGACCATACATCCGAACAAACCGCCACCGCCCAGGAGCATTTCGCCCGCTGCGGCGGGCGACCAGGGGCGTCGCCCCTGGACCCTACCGCCCTTTGAAAAGGGCGGCCCTAAACTTTACACCCTACATTACCTTGCGGTCATCTTAGCTTGTGCCTGGAGTCCGACCCTGCATCTACCGCCACGCAAAGGATCATCACCATCGCCATGACCCCCAACGCCCCCAGCAGCCCCCCGCTCCCCGGGGCCAGCACCGGCCGCCCCGCCATCATCGCCGGCGCCGCCGCAAACCTCCCCCACAACACCGGCCCCGCCAACGCCAGTGTCAGCACCCCGTGAACCACCCGCCCCCGAACCAGCAGCCCCCCGTCCACCCCCGCCTCCCCGAAGCAAGCCGCCAGCTGCCCCATCACCGACAGAGACGAAAAGGAAAGCAGAAAAGGCAGCGCCAGCGCCCCCTGCCCCGGCGGCAGCCCCTGGGCCAGGGCGCACCCGCCCCCGATCTCCAGCAGGCCGGTGAGAAAGCACGCCGCCCCCCGCTCCGTGAGCATCCCCCCGGTGAGCCGGGACAGCCCCTCCCCCCAGGCCGTAAGCCAGCCCCAGTCGGAAAAAAGCTGGGAAAGCGCCGAAAAGGCCAGCACAAAGGCGCAGATGGAGAGCATCCCCCCGGTAGCCGAGGTCACCGCCCCCACGAACCCGGCGGCGGGAGGCAGGCACCCCCGCTCCTTCCCTGCCTCCAGCCTGGGCCACCGGTACCCCCGGCAGAGGAGCCGCCCGGTAAGGACCCCCGCCGCCAGCTGGCAGGCGAACAGGAACAGCCCCCACTTGGGGGAGCCGAACACCCCCGTCCCAACCACCGCCACCAGAAAGGCGGGGCCGCTGTTGACGCAGAAGGCAAGGGCCCGCCCCGCCTCCTCCCGGGTGAGGGTCCCTCGCTCCGCCATCCCCGCCAGCACCCTGGCCCCGGCGGGGTAGCCCCCGATCCAGCTCATAAGGATGGCCGGGGCCAGGGCCCGGGGGCAGCGGTAGACCCTTTCCGCCACCACCCCCAGGGGCCGCTCCAGCATCTGCCCCAGCCGTGTTCGGGCAACAAAATCGGACAGGATGAGGAAGGGGTAGAGGGACGGGATCATCACCGAGGCGCAGACCGCCAGCCCCCGGCGGATGCCCTCCCCCGCCGAGGCGGAGCAGAACACCAGGGCCAGGGCCGCCCCCGTCCACGCCCCCGCCAAAAGCCAACTCCCCAGCCCGTCTTTCATCCCGGCCGCCCCCTTTCCCTCTATCCTTATGTGGGCCGGGAAGAAAATTTTCCTTCTGAATCCCCCACCTGCCCGCATAGAATGACACCGGGGTGATGCCATGGCTCGGGGGAAAAGGACCAGGAAACCGGCGGGGCCGGTGAAGAAGCAGGCCGGGGGGAAGAAGCCCTTCCTCCTGGCCAAGGGGATGGAGGAGCCCGCCGCCGCCTTTCTGGCCCCGGTCCGGGTGGAGCTGCTGGGCAACCGCCAGGCGGTGGTGGATGGCTGCAAGGGAATCATCGAGTATTCCGACAGCTGCATCCGCCTTTCCACCTCCCGGCTGATCCTCAAGTTCACCGGGACGGGGCTGGAGATCCGGGCCCTCACCGATTCCAGCGCCATCGTGGAGGGCACCATCCTCTCGGTGGAGTATAGCTAAAGGGGAGGAGGGCATAGGCCATGGTGGTCATCGACATCATCCGGTATTTCCGGGGGACGGCCCGGTTCTCCATCCGGGACGGGTTTCTGGAACGGTTCATCAACCTCTGCGCCCAGAACCGGGTGCCGGTGTGGGATGGCCGCCGGGAGGGGGACCGGTACTCCGCCTGCACCACCCTGGCGGGGAGCCGCCGCCTCCCCGAGCTGGCCCAGAAGGCCGGGGTGGTGCTGGAGCCGGTCCGCCCGGGGGGAGCCCCCGCTCTCCTCCGCCGCTACCGCAAGCGGACGGGGCTCTTTGCCGGGGCGGCCCTGGTCCTGGCGGCCCTGATGATCCTGGGGTGCTTCGTCTGGCAGGTGGAGATCCAGGGCCTCCAGACCATCCCCGAGGAGGAGGTCCGGGCCGCCCTGGAGGAGCTGGGGGTCCGGAAGGGGGTCCTCCGCCGGGACATCGACGCCCGGGAGGTGGAGCGGCGGCTCCTCATCCGCCTGGACAAGGCGGCCTGGGTGGCGGTGAACCTCCGGGGGAGCCGGGCGGTGGTGGAGATCATGGAGCGGGTGGTCCCCCCGGACCGCATCGACGACCACACCCCCCACAACGTGGTGGCGGCGAAGCCGGGGTTCATCACCTACCTGGAGGTCTACAACGGCCAGCCCACGGTGAAGGTCGGGGACTCGGTGGACCGGGGGGAGATCCTGGTCAGCGGCATCATGGAGGACAAGAAGGGCCGGAACCGCACCGTCCACGCCCGGGGGAAAATTCTGGCCCAGAGCCGGGAGGAGCTCCGGGTGGAGGTGCCCTACACCCAGACCCGGTACAAACTCCGGGAGATCGTCACCCGGCGGTACCTCAACGTCCTGTCGGTCCAGCTGCCCCTCTTCTGGGCGAGGCCCCTGGAGGGCCCCTGGAAGGTGGAGCGGGCCACCTATCAGATCCCTGTGGTGAGCAAGCTGGCCCCTATTACCTGGAGCCGGGAGAACTACCTTCTCCTGGACGAGGAGAACTGGCAGATCGGGGCCGAGGAGGCCCGGGTCAAGGCCCAGGAGGAGCTGGAGGCCCTGGAAAAGCGGGAGTTTCAGGGGATGACCATCCTACAGCGGGAGCTCACCGGCCGGGAGCTGGGGGACCGGTTCGTCCTGGAGGGGGCCTACCTCTGCGAGGAGGACATCGGGGAGGAGAAGGAAATTTTGACCGGGGAGGAGGTCCCCGGCCTGGAGCCGCCCCCGGGGGCGGCGGCCTCCACACCGGAGGAATAACAGAAAACGGCGGCTGGCCTCGTGGTGAGACCAGCCGCCGTCTTATGTAGTGCTGCTTTGGCGCCGCCAGGAAAAACCTGAGCGGCTTTTTGGAGACTTAGTGGAAGAAGATGCTGAGGATCAGCAGCTCCACGAAGCCAACGCCCCAGGCGATGGTGGAGCAGACCGACCAGTTCTGGATCTGCTCTTTGGTGTCCTTGATGCCCATGAGGTTGTTGACCACCCAGAAGTAGCTGTCGTTGAAGTAGGAGAAGAACAGGGAGCCGATGCAGGCGGCGAAGGCGCCCAGGATGACGTTGGCGCCGGCGGCCTGGATGATGGGGGCGCAGATGCCGGCGGCGGTGACCATGGCCACGGTGCCGGAGCCCTGGACGAAGCGGACCAGGGTGGCGATGATGAAGGGCAGGATGATGATGGGGATGGCGGTCTTGGCCATCTGCTCGGCGATGAAGTCGCCGGTGCCGCTGACCTTCAGGACGTTGCCCAGGGCGCCGCCGGCGCCGGTGACCAGGATGATGAGGCCGGCGCTCTTGATGCCCTTGTTCATCTCACCGATGCACTCGTCCTTGGTCATGCCGGCGCCCAGGACGAAGATGGCGCAGAGAAGGCCGATGCCCACGGCGATGATGGGGGTGCCCAGGAAGCCCATGATCTGGCCGAAGGGGGTCCCGGCAAAGTCGGGGTTCAGGGCCTTGGCCAGGTTGTTGATGAGGATGAGGACGATGGGGGCCAGCAGGGGCAGGAAGGAATTGAAGGTGGAGGGCAGGTTCTTGGACTCCCGGAGGGAGACTTCGCTGTACTCGATCTCCTTGGCGGGACGAATCCAGTTCTCGCCGTCATCAGCGGGGATCTGGTACAGCTTCTTGGCGTACCAGCAGGAGTAGAGGCAGCAGGCGATGGTCATGGGGATGGCCAGGACGATGCCCAGCAGGATGAACAGGCCCACGTCGGCCCCGAAGGTGCCGGCCACGCCCAGAGGGCCGGGGGTGGGGGGGACCAGGGAGTGGGTGATGACCAGGCCGGCGGCCAGAGGCCCGGCGATGGCGACGATGGAACGGCCGGTCTTTTTGGAGATGGCCTTGGCGATGGGGCTGACCACCACGAAGCCGGAATCGCAGAAGATGGGGATGGAGACGATGAACCCGGTGAGGGCCATGGCCCAGTGCTCACGCTTCTTGCCGAAGAGCTTGATGAAGGTGAGGGCCATCCGCTCGGCGGCGCCGGTCTTGTCGAAGATCTGGCCCATCATGACGCCGAAGCCGATGATGATGCCGATGCTGCCCAGGGTGCCGCCAAAGCCGTTGATGATGGCGTTGGGGACGTCCGCGGCGGGCAGACCGCCGCCGATGCCGATGAAGGTGGCGGAGATGATGAGCGCCAGGAAGGGGTGCACCTTGGTCTTGAGGACCAGCAGGAGCAGCAGGGCGATGCCGATGATTAGCGCAACGATCATTTGCATAAAAGATACTCTCCTCTCTCTTGGGCCTGTTGTTACAACAGGCCCGTTTGTCCCAACTCAAACACCGTTCAGCGCATATAGTTGGGTGCATATTTTACTGCCAGCCGGACTGCCTCGATCATGCTGACAGCACTTGCCTTTCCGGTCCCGGCGATGTCCAGGGCCGTGCCGTGGTCCACCGAGGTCCGCAGGATGGGCATCCCCGCCGTGACGGCGATGGTCCGCTCGAAATCCAGGGTCTTGGTGGCGATGTGCCCCTGGTCGTGGTAGAGGCTCAGGACACTGTTGTACCGCCCCTGGAGGGCCTGGTGGAACACCGAGTCCGCCCCGATGGGGCCGGCCACGTCAAAGCCCTCTTTCTGGAGTTCCTCTACCGCCGGGATGACCTCGTTGACCTCTTCCCAGCCGAACAGCCCGTGTTCGCCGCTGTGGGGGTTGAGTCCGGCGATGGCCATGGTCCCTTCGGTGATGCCCAGGACCCGCAGGGCCTCGGTGCAGCGGCGGACGTAGTCCTTGATCCGCTCCTTGGTGATGAGGTCGCAGGCCTGGCGGAGGGAGACGTGGCGGGTGAGGAAGAACACCCGCATCCCGTGGACTTCAAAGAGGGTGAGGGGATCGGCGGTGCCGGTGAGGGCGCCGAAGATCTCGGTGTGGCCGATGAAGTTCACCCCGCCGGCCTTGAAGGATTCCTTGTTCACCGGGGTGGTGGAGACGGCGGCCACCTTTTTGGCGTTGGCCAGCTCGATGCACTTGGCGATGTACTCGTAGGCGGCCTTGCCGCACATCCCGTCCACCTGTCCCAGGGGGAACTTGGCCATGTCGATGTTGTCCAGGTCGATGAGGTTGAGGACCCCTTCCGAGTAGTCCCCCTCCTCCGGCTCGTTGATGACCTTGATGGTCAGGGCGGGGATGTTGGGGAAGGTCATGGCGTTTTTCAGCACCTTGGCGTCACCCACCACCACGCACTTGGCCATGGCCACGATCTCCGGCTCCGCCAGGGTCTTGAGGACGATCTCCGGCCCGATGCCGGCGGGGTCCCCCAAGGGGATGGCGATGTAGGGTCTTTCCATTGCAAACACATCCTTTCCGTCTATCGCAACACAGCAGAAGCCGTGTTCCTGTCAGATCTTCTCCCGGAGATACCGGGCGCAGGTGACCATGGCTTTTTCGTCCCCGACCATGCCCCCCTTGCTGATGAACCGGAGCCCGGAAAATTCCCCGCCGATGAGCTCCCCGTATCCCGCCAGGGGGACCACCTCGTCCAGGAGCCGCAGCCCCACGGTGCCCATCTTGCGGTTGATGGCGGCGGTGATGTCCCCGCCGGTGGAGTAGATGGCCCGGAAGTCCCGGCCCCTCCGGAGGATCTCCACCGCCGCTTCGGCGAAGGCGTCCCCGATCATGCAGCTGAGTTCCTCCACGGTGCAGCGGTATTTTTCCAGGTAGGGCCCGAAGGGGAGCTGCTTTTCCGGGTCGATGCCCGAGCCGATGACCGCAAGGTATTCGTAGTCCCCCGCCCGGTCCAGCAGGGCCTGGGTCACCCGGGCCACCTCCGCCTTCCGGCGCTCTTCGCTCTCCAGGACCTCGGCCACGTCCAGCAGGACGTGACCCACCTCCAGGCCGGCAAGAAGCTCCTTCACCTGGGTCCGGGCCACCCCGTTGACGCTGCCCACCACCATCAGCACCTTGCCGGCGCCCACGGTCCGGGTCTTGGGGAGGATCTTTTTGGCGGAAACGGCGGTAAAGACGCCGGGGTCCACCGGGATGAACTTGAGCCCCGCCGTCACCAGGGCGTCCACGATGGTCTCCATGTCCTCCATGGCCACCGAGTCGCAGACCAGGATGCGGGCGCCCCCGTCCACGGCGGCCTTCATCCGGGCCGCCAGGCTCTGGGCCCCCTTGGCGATGTCATCCAGGTGGATGGTCTCCAGGGGGTACTTGGACTGGCTCAGATAGAGCTGCTTGGCGCTGGAGGTGGTGATGGGGTTCTTGGGGTCCTTGGCCACCTCGGTCTTTTGCAGGGGGATTCCGTTGACCAGGAGGTACCCCCCCACCAGCACCCGCCCCGAGCTGGGGAAACAGGGGACGCAGACGGCGGTGTACTCCGGGCCCAGGAGGTCCAGAAAGGCGTCGGTCTCGCTGCCCAGGTTGCCCCGGAGGGTGCTGTCGATCCGCTTGGCGTAAAGGGCCACCCCGTCGTTCCGGGTGGCGGTCAGGGCCGCCTTCACCCGGTCGTAAGCCTCCCGGGGGTCGATGGCCCGGCTCTCGGTGGGCACCACCAGGCAGTCGCAGCCGGAAAGGGCCGGGTCGCTGCCGCTGGCGGCGTCCAGCACCGTAAAGGTGTCGAACCCATTTTTCTTAAGAAGTACCCCTGTGGCGTTGGCCCCGGTGAGGTCGTCCGCCACGACGATGACCTTTGCCATCCTGTTCCACCTCCAAATCAAACTGATGAACCGTCACACGACGATGAGCTCTACCTTTTTCAGCTGGGCCAGCCGCCGCTCCTCCTCGGAGAAGGGCCGGTCGGTGACCACGGCGGTGTAATCCGACAGGCTGTTCACCCGCACCAGGGCGCTCTGGTGGAACTTGGTGGAATCGGCGGTCAGGAACCGCTCCTTGGCGTTTTGCAGGATGGCCCGCTTCATAAACGCCTTGTCGATGGTGGGGGTGAGGACGTCGAAGTTTTCGTTGATGCAGGCGGTGCCCATAAAGGCGATGTCCACGAAGAACCGGGAGGCCATCTCCAGGGCCAAAGGCCCCACCACGCTGCCGGTGCTGTTCTGGATGAGCCCCCCCAGCATGATGACCTCCCTTTTATGCCGGGAGAGAAAGAGGGCGGTCTTGAGGTCGGTGGTGAGGAAGGTGAGCCCGGGGACGGTGAGCAGCTCCTGGGCGATATAGTAGGTGGTGGTCCCGGCGTCCAGGTAGACCTGCATCCCCTCCTGGACCAGCCCGGCGCAGTAGGCGGCGATCCGCCGCTTGGCCTCCAGGTTGGAGGAGAGTTTTTTGCTGTAGTCCTCCTCCCCCACGTTATCCCCCCGGGGGAGGGCGCCGCCCCGGCAGCGTTCCAGGGTCCCCGCCCGGCGGCACTTATCCAGGTCCCGCCGGATGGTCATCTCGCTGACGCCGAACCGCCGGGCCAGCTCGGGGATGGTGACCAGTCCGTTTTCGTTGAGCTGCTCCAGGAGCAGCTTTCGACGTTCCTCCGGAAGCAAGCCCTTTCCCCCTTCGCAAAGCTGTATTCACAGCCCGGCAATCAAATGGTCACGGTTTCTTAAAAAACCATTTACAATATCAGTATAAGAAAGGGGGGTAGAAAAGTCAATCGGGCGGGGAAAGATTCTGCAAATCCTACAAAGCGGCGTTCCTGCTTCTGGCAAAAAAGCCAAAAAATGGGGGTGTTAGTCTCACATTTTTTCACACCTGGGGAGGGGGCAAGATTGTT
>CANOCD010000041.1 GCA_947564495.1 uncultured Angelakisella sp.
CCGGAAAGACCACCGAGATCTTCTCCCGGGCCATGGAGAGCGCCAAAAAACACCGCAGGACCATCCTGCTGGTGCCGGAGCAGTTTTCCTTCCAGGCGGAGCGGACGGTCTACACCGCCCTTGCCGGGGAGGACGCCCTTTCCATTTCGGTGCTGAGCTTTTCCCGCCTTTCAGAGAATATCTTCCGGGCCTGGGGGGGACTGGCCAGGAAACGCCTCACCGATACCGCCCGGCTGGTGCTGATGAAGCTGGCGGTGACCGAGATGAAGGACACTCTTGCCGTCTACAAGCGCCAGTGGGGGAGGACCTCCTTTCTGACCACCATGGTCCAGACGGTGGAAGAGCTGAAACAGAGCGGCACCTACCCCGAGGCCCTGGCCGCCATCGCCGGGGTCCAGAAGGGGAGGGACCCCCAGCTGGCCGCCAAGCTGGGGGACATCGCCGGCATCTACGGGGCCTACCAGGCCATGATCGACCGGGGGTACAGCGACCCCCTGGACGACATCGCCCGGGCGGCCAAACTGGCTATGGAGCACCGGTATTTCGAGGACGCCTCGGTGTTTCTGGACGGCTTCGGCTTTTTCAGCCCCCCGGAGCGGGAGATGCTTCACGCCATGCTGGAACAGGGGCGGGAGGTCTGCCTTTCCCTCACCACCGACGGCCTGGATCAGGGGCGGGGGGTGGACATCTTCACCGACCAAAAGACCACCGCCCGCAAGCTTGTTGCCTACGCCCGGGAGCACTTCATCCCGGTGGCCGCCCCGGTGCGCCTTGCCGAGAACCGCCGGGCCCTGGCCCCCGCCCTGCTCACGGTGGAGGAGCTGGCCCGGGGGGAGAAGCCGGAAGCCCCGGAGAGCGGGGAAGGGGTGACCCTCCTCACCGCCGGGGACCGGTACGGGGAGGTCCGCTTTGCCGCTGCGGAGATGGCCCGCCTGGTCCGGGAGGAGGGCTGGCGGTACCGGGACCTGGCCCTCATCTGCCGGGACCTGGAGGAGTACCAGACCGCCATCCGTGCTGTCTTTTCCGCCTACGGCCTGCCGGTGTTCCTGGACCGGAAGGAGGGGGTCCTCTCCCGGCCTGTGGTCGCCCTGGCCTGCGCCGCCCTGACGGCGGTACAGGGCAGCTACAAGACCGAGGCCATCCTGAAGGTCGCCCGTTCCCCGGCCCTGGCCCTGCCGGTGGAGCAGTCCGCAGCCCTGGAAAACTACGTCTACGTCTGGTCGGTGAAGGGGGAGGACTGGCTGCGGCCCTTCCGCAACAACCCCAAGGGCCTGCGGGAGGAAAAGCCGGAGGTCTACGAGGGGGAGCTTGCCGCCATCGAGGCCGCCCGCCAGGCGGTGATGGCCCCCCTGGCAAAGCTGCGGGAGACCCTGAGCCGGGGGGACGGGGAGAGCTTTTCCGCCGGGCTCTACGGCTTCTTCCAGGAGACAGGGGCCCTGGAGAACCTCCGGGAGTATTTTTCCCGGGACAAGGAGCACGGCCTGGAGCGGGGGCGGGAGAACGACCGCCTCTGGAACTGCCTGGTGGACGTGCTGGACCTCTTTTCCGACCACCTCACCAACACCCGGTACACCGTCCGGGAGTTTTCCGAGCTGTTCCTCCTGGCTATGGGCCACGCCGAGCTGGGGACCATCCCGGTAACCAACGACCAGATCCTGGCGGGGTCCGCCAACATGATCCGCCCCGGGTCCCCCAGGGGCGTCTTCGTGCTGGGGGTCAACGAGGGGGTGTTCCCCGCCAAGGGGAAGCCCTATGGCGTCTTTACCGACCGGGAGCGGGAGGACCTGATCCGCCAGGGGGTGGAGATCGCCAGCACCCAGGTGGAGCGGGCCCTGCTGGAGCGGTTCTACCTCTACTCCGCCCTCTGCGCCCCCCGGGAGCGGCTCTATGTCTCCTGCGCCCTGGGGGACCTCACCGGGGGGACCATGGAGCCCGGGCTCTGCTTTACCCAGCTGGTGGAGCGGTTCCGGGAGGTCTCTCCCCTCCGGCGGGTGGAGGACCTGCCCATGGAGTTTTTCGTGGCGGGAATCCCCACCGCCCGGTCCGCCTATGCCGCCCTGGCGGCGGAGGAGGGGCCGGGGAGCGCCGGGACGGCCACCATGGGGGCCCTTCTGGATCGCCTGGGGGAGGGGGAGTTCCTCCGATCCATGGGGGAGCTGGCCCGGGACGAGCCCATGGGGGACATCGCCCCGGAGACGGCCAAGAGCCTTTTGGGGGACCGGGTCTCCCTCTCTCCCACCAAGATCGAGACCTACTACCAGTGCCCCTACGCCTTTTTCAGCGACTACCTCCTCCGGCTCTCCCCCCGGAAGCGGGCGGAGTATTCCCCCCTGGAGTCGGGGACGGCGGTCCACTTTGTCCTGGAGATGCTCCTCCGGGAGGCGGGCAGCAAGGGGCTGGGGAGCCTTTCCGATGAGGAGCTCCGGGAGCGGATCGCCGCCCTGCTGGAGCAGCACATCCGCCAGATGACCGGGGAGCTGGGGCAGCTTTCCCCCAGATTGAAGTACCAATTTCAGCGGCTGGTCTCGGTGCTGTTCCTCCTGGCCCGGCACCTGGGGGAGGACTTCGGTCAGAGCCTCTTCCAGACCGAGGGGGTGGAGGTCCCGGTGGGGGAGCAGGGGACGGTGCACCCCTTGAGCATCACCGCCTCGGACGGCTCCCCGGTGACCCTAAGCGGCAAGATCGACCGGGTGGACACCTTTGCGGACCAGGGGGGGAGCTACGCCCGGGTGGTGGACTACAAGACCGGCAACAAGGAGTTCCGCCTGGAGGAGGTCTTTTACGGGCTGAATATGCAGATGCTCATCTACCTCTTCGCCCTCTGCGACGACCCCCGAAAGCCCTTCGGGGAGGTGGAGCCCGCCGGCATCCTCTATATGCCCGGCAAGGTCTCCGCCGCCAAGCTCTCCCCCGAGGCCGGGCCGGAGGAGATCCGGGCCCAGGTCTCCAAGGGGCTGCGGATGAGCGGGGTGGTCCTGGGGGAGGACAACGTCCTCCGGGCCATGGAGCGGGAGCTGGCCGGGCGGTTCATCCCGGTGAAGCGGAAAAAGGACGACACCCTCTCGGACAGCTCCCAGGTCCAGAGCGGGGAGGATTTTCTGCGCCTGCGGGAGCTGGTCTACCAGAACATCCGGGAGATGGCGGAGGAGCTCCTCCGGGGCCGGGTGGCCCCCCGTCCCGTCCGGGGCGGCAAGGTGAAGGACCCCTGCTCCTGCTGCGACTACCGCCAGCTCTGCAACAACGAAGGGGACAAGTCCGTCCGGGAGATCTTGGAACAGGAAGGAGGCGGGGAAGGATGAGCGCCCAGTGGACCGAGGAACAGAGCCAGGCCATCCACGGCCGGGGGGGGAGCATTTTGGTCTCCGCCGCCGCCGGCAGCGGCAAGACCGCCGTGCTGGTGGAGCGGGTCATCCAGGCCATCACCCGGGAGGAGGACCCGGTGGACGCCGACCGTCTCCTGGTGGTGACCTTCTCCAACTCCGCCGCCCGGGAGATGAAGCAGCGGGTGGCCCGGCGGCTCTGGGAGCTTTCCCGGGATGACCCGGGGGACCCGCGCCTGGAGCGCCAGCAGCTCCTTTTGGAATCGGCCCAGATCAGCACCATCCACGCCTTCTGCATCACCCTGGTCCGGGGGTACTTCCAGCTTTTGGGCATCCCGGCGGAGTTTCACATCGCCGAGGAGCGGGAGCTGGACATCCTGCGGATGCGTACCGTCCAGGAGCTCATCGACGAGGAGTACCAGAAGGGGGAGGACCGGTTCTTCGACCTGGTGGAGCTGCTTTCCAACACCCGGAGCGACCGGGGGTTGGAGCGCAACATCCTGAAGCTCTACGACTTTCTCCGCAACCACCCCTTCTACCAGGGGTGGATGGACCGGGTCCTGGCGGAATACGACGCCCAAAAGCCCCTGGGGGAGACCCGGTGGGCCGCCATCCTCATGGACCGGGCCGCCGACGCCCTGGACTACTGCCTGGAGCTCAACGGGACCGCCCTGGGGCTTATCCGGGGGGACGAGGAGATGGAAAAAGCCTACCTTGCCCCCTTCCTCTCCGACTCCGCCCTTCTGGCCTCCTGCCGCAAGACGTTGGAGGGCCGGGACTGGGACGCCTGCCGCCGGGCCGTGGAGGAGATCGCCTTTGCCCGGCTGGGGACCCTGGGGAAAAAGTACCCCCGCCAGGAGAAAAAGAAAAGGGTCCAAGCCCTCCGCCAGGAGGTCAAGGACCTGGTGCAGAAGCAGCTCCGGGAGGAGTGCTTCATGATGGACAGCGCCCGGTACCGCCGGGACATGGAGTACCAGGAGCCCATGATCCGCAAGCTGTTTGAGCTTGCCGCCCGGTTCGGGGAAAAACTCTCGGCGGCCAAGCTGGACCGGAGCCTTTTGGACTTCGGCGACCTGGAGCACTACGCCCTGGAGCTCCTCTACCGGCCCGACGGCAGGGGAGGGCACGCCCCCAGCCAGGTGGCCCGGGAGGTCTCCGGGCAGTTCGAGGAGATCTTGGTAGACGAGTACCAGGACACCAACGCCGCCCAGGAGATGATCTTCCAGGCGGTGTCCCGGGGGGGGAAGAACCTGTTCATGGTGGGGGACGTGAAGCAGAGCATCTACCGCTTCCGCCAGGCCAGGCCGGAAATCTTCCTGGACAAAAAAACACGGTTCGCCCCTTGGGACGGAAAGACCTTCCCGGCCAGGATCGCCCTCAGCGCCAACTTCCGCACCCGGCGGGAGACCACCGGGCTCATCAACGACCTGTTCGCCGCCGCCATGTGCCCGGCGGTGGGGGAGATGAACTACAAGGAGGAGGACCGCCTTGCCGCCAGGGCCCGGTACGACTACAGCGTCACCCGCCCGGTGGTCTTTGCCCTTGTGGACCCGGGGGAGGAGGACCGGGAGACCGCCGAGGCGGAGTACATCGCCGGGGAGATCGAGGCCCTCCTGGCCCGGGGAGCCACGGTGGAGGACAAGGGCCAGCGCCGCCCCGTGACCCCGGGGGACATCTGCATCCTGCTGCGGTCCCCGAGGAACAAGGCGGAGCGGTACGCCAAGGCCCTGGAGGGCCGGCGTGTCCGCTTTTGGGCCGAACGCCAGGGGGGCTTTCTGGATTCCCGGGAGGTGGCCCCGGTGGTCTCCTTCCTCCGGGTCATGGACGACCCCCTTCTGGACCTGGACCTGGCCCAGGTGCTCCTCTCCCCCCTCTACCGCCACACCTCCGACCAGGTGGCCCGGCTCCGGGGGAGATATAAAGGAGAAAGCCTTTATAGCGCCCTGACCAAGTCCCAGGAGGCCGGGGACAGGGTCTTCGAGGCCTTCTGGCGGGATTACCACCGGATGCGGGACCTTGCCACCTGCCGCTCCCCCCAGGAGCTGCTGGAGGAGCTCTACGCCGTCACCGGCCTGCCCGACAAGGTCCGGGTGATGCCCCAGGGGGAGACCCGGGCCGCCAACCTCCGGCTGCTGCTGGATTACGCCGCCGGCTACCAGCAGCGGGGGGGCGACCTGGGGGACTTCGTGGACTACCTGGATTCCCTCCGGGAGTACGACAGCGACCTCCCCTCCGCCGTGGCCGCCTCCGGGTCCGCCGTCTCCATCATGAGCGTCCACCGGGCAAAGGGGCTGGAGTTCCCGGTGGTATTTTTGGCCGACACCGCCGCCCCGATGAACCTGATGGACCTGCGGGAGGACGTCCTCCTGGACCCGGAACTGGGGGCCGCCTGCGTCCTCCGGGACAACCGGGAGCTACGGGAGCACGACACCATCGCCCGCTGCGCCATGAAGGAGCAGAACCGCCGGGCCCTCCTCTCCGAGGAGCTGCGGCTTTTGTACGTGGCCATGACCCGGGCCCGGGAACGCCTCTACCTGGTGGCCACCGACCCGGGGCTGAAAAGGCTCCGGGCCGCCGCCGGCAAGCCCTTTTCCGGGCGGCTCTCCCCCTGGGTGATGCGCTCCGGCGTCAGCCTCTACGACTGGCTGGCGGGGGCCCTGGTCCACCACCCGGATTTCGACCGGAGCCTTTTGGAGGAGCCCCCCCTGGGGCCCTCCCTGCCGGACTGCCAGGGGACCCTGGAGACCCGGTATATCCTGGCCGCCGGGGCCGGGGAGGAGCGGGACGCCGCCCCCGCCGCCCCGGGCCGGGTGGACGAGGCCGCCCTGGCCCGGATGGAGCGGGCCGCCGCCTTCGTCTACCCCTTCGCCGGGGACGTGACCACCCCCTCCAAGCTGTCGGTGTCGGAACTGGTCCGGGACCTGGGGGAGGAGGACCGGTATTTCTTCGTCCGCCGGCCCAAGGTCCTCACCCGCCAGACCATGACCCCCGCCGAGCGTGGGGTGGCCGTCCACAAATTCATGCAGTTCGCCGACCTGGCCGCCGCCAGCCGGGACCCGGAAGGGGAGATCCTCCGGCTGAGGGACCACGGCTTCATCACCGCCGAGGAGGCGGGGCAGATGGACCGGGAGACCATCCGGCGGTTCTTCGCCGGGGCCACCGGAAAACGTGTCCTGGGGGCGGAAAAGGTCTACCGGGAGATCCGGTTCCTCCGGGAGTTCACCCGGGAGGAGCTGGCCGCCGTCGCCCCGGAGCTGGGCATCGGCGGGGACACGGTGGTCCAGGGCATCGCCGACTGCGTCATCCTGGAACAGGGCCGGGGGACCATCATCGACTACAAGACCGACCGGGTGGGGACCATGGAGGAGCTCCGGGAGCGGTACCACAGCCAGCTGGAACTCTACCGGGCCATCCTGGAGGAATACCTGGGCATCCCCATCGGGGAAAAGCTCCTCTACTCCTTCGCCCTCTCCGACGCCATCCAGGTGCCATAAAGCGAGCCCCGGGTCGTCTGGCCCGGGGCTTTCCTCATCCGCCGTATTTGTACCCGTACCGGGGGATGGTGCGGATGAGCCCCCGCCCCTCCGGGTAGGGCCGCAGCCGCTTTCTGATCTGGAACACCGTGTTTTCCACCGGGTGGCAGAAGCCGTTGGCGGGCTGGTGCCACACCGCCTCGTAAAGCTGGACCTGGGTGAAGGCGGTGTCCGGGTTGGAGTAGAGGAGGTACAGCAGGTCGAACTCCTTGGGGGAAAGGGGGAGTTCCACGTCCCCAAGCCGTGCCAGGTGCCGCCGGGCGTCCATGAAAAGGGGGGAGCGGGGGAGGCTCACCCCGAAGAAGGCCCGGGCGGCGTCGCAGTCCCGGCGGATCTGGTCCAGGAGCTGGGAAAAGTCCGGGAACCGCAGGGGGGAGCGCAGGCGGTCGTAGAGAAAGATGGTCATCTCCCGGCCGTAGAGGTCCCCGGAGAAGTTGAGCAGGTGGGTCTCCACCGTCACCTCCGGGTCCCGGTCGATGGTGGGCCGGGCCCCCACGTTGGTGACCCCCAGGTGCTCCTTTCCCTCCAGGAGGACCCGGGTGAGGTACACCCCCACAGGGGGCAGGAGGGTCCCCGGGGCGGGCTCCAGGTTGGCGGTGGGCATCCCCACCAGCTTTCCGATGCCCCTGCCGTGGACCACGATCCCGGAGAGGGAGAAGGCGGGCTCAGGTTCCATGGTGTTCCTCCTTTTCGAGAAGCTGGTTTCGGGCCAGGGCCTTGGCCACCGGGGGACAGAGCAGGAAGGTCCCCAGGCCGTTGAGCCCCCCTTTGAGCAGATTGAAGGGGAGGAAGGCGGGGAGCAGCAGCTTTGCCACCTCCTCCCGGGGATAGCCAAGATAGAGGGGGGTGACCAGCCAGTTCCACAGGAGCATCGTCCCGGCCATGAGGAGCCCCCCGGCCAGGAGGCCCAGGGCCAGCCCCCGGCGGCTCCGGTGTTTCCGGGCAAAAAAAGCGGCTGGCAGGGCGAAGGAGCAGGTGGAAAGGACGTTCATCACGCAGCCGATGACCCCGTTTTCGCTGATGGTCACCATCTCCAGCAGGGAGACGGCCAGGGAGACCCGGAGGACGGCGGCGGGCCCCAGCAGGACGCCCCCCAGGGCGATCAGAATATCCTTGGGGTCGTACTTCAAAAACAGGACCACCGGCACCCGCCCCAGGCAGACGGCGGCGTAGGCCATGGCGGCCACCATGGCGGTGGCGGTGACAGTTCTGGTATGGTTTTTCATCAAAAGTCCCTCCCGGCGGTTTTGTTGGTTCCCATGATACCGCCGGGGAAGGGGGCCCGCAAGACCTTCGGGCCATTTCGGAAAGTATTCGGAACGAACCGGGGAGAGAGCAAAAATTCTCCAGTTTTTCCCAGAAAAAAAGCCCCCCGCCCCCCGGGAGAAAAAATCGGGCTACCGCTGCCAGTTCTGCG